>PKCW01000146.1 GCA_002862965.1 Pseudomonadota bacterium | reverse complement strand
TGGTGCGCTTGGCGACGAGTTCGGGCAGGGTGATGCCGTCGATCAGGTCGATCGGGTCGAGCACGTTGCCCTTGGACTTGGACATCTTCTGCCCTTCGGCGTCGCGCACCAGGCCATGGATGTAGACCTCGCGGAACGGCACCTCGCCGGTGAACTTCAGGCCCATCATGATCATGCGGGCGACCCAGAAGAAGATGATGTCGAAGCCGGTGACGAGCACGCTGGTGGGGTAGAAGCTGCGCAACTCCGGCGTCTGCGCGGGCCAGCCCAGCGTCGAGAAGGGCCACAGCGCCGAGGAGAACCAGGTGTCGAGCACATCCTCGTCCTGACGCAGCGGCTGCTCGGGCGCGATGCCGTGGCGGGCGCGCACCTCGGCTTCGGAGTGGCCGACATAGACCGCGCCGCTCTCGTCATACCAGGCCGGGATGCGGTGGCCCCACCAGATCTGCCGGCTGATGCACCAGTCCTGGATGTTCTCCAGCCACTGGAAGTAGGTCTTGGACCAGTTCTCGGGCACGAAGCGGATGCGCCCCTCCTGCACCGCCGCGATGGCCGGCCGGGTGATCGCGGCGCGCCCGCCGGGGCGGCCGTCGGGCTGAGTCTCGCGGGTCAGGTCGACATACCACTGGTCGGTGAGATAGGGCTCGATCACCGCGCCGGTGCGATCGCCGCGCGGCACCATCAGCCGGTGCGGCTTGACCGCCTCCAGCAACCCCGCGGCCTCGAGGTCGGCGACGATGCGCGCGCGGGCCTCGAAGCGGTCGAGGCCCTGATAGGCGGCGGGCGCCGCCTCGTTGAGGCGGGCATCGAGGGTGAAGATATTGATCAGCGGCAGGTCGTGCCGGGCGCCGACGGCGTGGTCGTTGAAGTCGTGCGCCGGGGTGATCTTGACGCAGCCGGTGCCGAAGGCCGGGTCGACGTAGTCATCGGCGATGATCGGGATCAGCCGGCCGGTCAGCGGCAGCAGGACCTTTTGGCCGATCAGGTGGCGGTAGCGCGCGTCCTCCGGATGCACGGCAACGGCGGTGTCGCCGAGCAGGGTCTCCGGGCGGGTGGTGGCGACGATCAGCTGCTGCGCCGTCGGCTGGCCCGCGGCGTCGGCGATCGGGTAGCGGAGGTGCCAGAGCGAGCCCTCTTCCTCCTCGCTCACCACCTCGAGGTCGGAGATCGCGGTGTGCAGCACCGGGTCCCAGTTCACCAGCCGCTGGCCGCGGTAGATCAGGCCCTCCTCGTGCAGGCGCACGAACACCTCGGTCACCGCCGCCGACAGCCCCGCGTCCATGGTGAAGCGCTCGCGCGACCAGTCGGCCGAGGCGCCCATGCGGCGCAACTGGCGCGAAATGGTGTTGCCCGACTCGCCCTTCCACTGCCAGACCCGCTCCAGAAAAGCCTCGCGCCCGAGGTCGTGGCGCGAGCGGCCCTCGGCGGCGAGCTGGCGCTCGACCACCATCTGCGTCGCGATGCCGGCGTGGTCGGTGCCCGGCTGCCACAGCGTCGGCGCGCCGCGCATGCGGTGGTAGCGCGTCAGCACGTCCATCAGCGTGTCCTGGAAGGCATGGCCCATGTGCAGCGTGCCGGTGACGTTCGGCGGCGGGATCATGATGCACCAGGGTGGCTCGCCGTTCCGCGCCGGTTCGGGGCGGAAATGGCCGCCGGCCTCCCAGCGGGCGTACCAGTGCGATTCGAGGGCGTGCGGTTCGTAGGACTTGTCCATGATGACTCGGGGTAGGGGCGTGGGGCCGGTTCAGGCGGCGAGGTGATGAGTTTGCAGGGGATAGCCGCGATCGCGATAGAAGCGGTAGCGCTCGCGTCCGACGGCGCGCTCGCCGTCGGTGGCGCCGATGATTTCCACCACGCGCTCGAAACGGCTGAAGAACAGCGGCACGGCGCCCGTGAGGTTCACCAGCACGTCGCTCAGCCGCGCCGGTGGCTCGGCGTCGCAGCCCAGCAGGACGGGGCTGAGGCCGTCTTCCTGGGCCAGCGGGACATGCGGAATGAAGCTGCCTTGCCGGAAGGTCCAGAGCAGCGCGTCCAGCGCGGCGACCGTCTGGGCATCGGGCGCATGCACATAGATGCCCAGACCCTGGCGATAGGCCTTGTCGATGAGGCGGCAGGCGGTGCGATGGCAATGCTCGGCGCCGCCGTCCGGCAGGAGATAGAACCCGACATGGGTCATGCGCGCGCGACCTGCTGCATCAGGTATTCGACCAGCAGCGGCACCGGCCGGCCGGTCGCACCCTTGTCCTTGCCCGATTTCCAGGCCGTGCCGGCGATGTCGAGATGCGCCCAGCGCTGGTCCTCCACGAAGCGCCAGAGGAAGCAGGCGGCGGTGATGCTGCCGCCTTCGCGGCCGCCCACGTTCGCCATGTCGGCGAAGTTGCTGTCGAGCGCCTTTTGATACTCGGGCCACAGCGGCATCTGCCAGGCGCGATCGCCGGTCGCCTCGCCGGCGGCCAGCAGCGCCTTGGCCAGCGTGGCATCGTTGCTGTAGAGCCCGCTGGCGTGGTGGCCCAGCGCGATGACGCAGGCCCCGGTGAGGGTGGCGATGTCGATGATGACCTCCGGCTCGTAGCGCCTGGCGTAGGTGAGCGCGTCGCAGAGCAGGAGCCGGCCTTCGGCGTCGGTGTTGAGGATCTCGATGGTCTTGCCGGCCATGCTGGTGACGATGTCGCCGGGTTTGCTGGCGTTGCCGTCGGGCAGGTTCTCGCTGGCCGGGACGATGCCGACCAGATGGATGGGCAGTTTCATTTGCGAGACCGCCTTGAAGGTGCCGAGTACGCTGGCGGCGCCGCACATGTCGAATTTCATCTCGTCCATGGCCGCGCCGGGCTTGAGGGAGATCCCGCCCGAATCGAAGGTCACGCCCTTGCCGACCAGCGCGATGGGGCGTGTCTCGTCGCGGTCGGCGCCGTATTCGAGGACGATCAGCTTGGGCGGCTGGCGGCTGCCGCGGGCCACCGACAACAGCGCGCCCATCCCCAGCGCTTCCATGTCGGCCGTTTCCAGGATCTTTGCCGTGACGGCCGGATCGGCGGCGGCGAGGGCGAGGGCCTGTTCGGCGAGATAAGTCGGCGTGCAGACGTTGGGCGGCAGATTGCCCAGATGCCGCGCCATCAGCGTCCCGGCCGCGATGGCTTCGGCGGTGCGCAGATGGTTTTCCGCCTCCTCGAGCGTGCGCCGGCTGTCCACGCCCATCGTCAGACTGCGCAGGCGCGCGTCCCGACCCTCGTCATCCTTCGCGGCGCGGAACCGGTAGGCCAGCGCCTCGCTGGCCAGCACCGTCTCGCGCAGCTTCCAGCCGAGATCGTGGCCACGCACCGGCAGGCTGGCGAGATAGCTGAAACCGTCGCGGGCGCTGCATTGGCGCAGGGCCTTGAGCGCCGTGCGCAGCACCTCCCGGTAGCGGACGCCGTCGAATTCCCGCTCCTTGCCGCAACCGACCAGCAGCACCCGGTCGCAGAGCGTGTGGGGCAGGTTGTGCAGCAGGAGGGTCTGGTTCGCCTTGCCGTCCAGGTCGCCGCGCCGCAAAACCGCCGAGATGACGCCGCCGCTGGCCTTGTCCAGGGCCTCGGCCGCCTCCGACAACCGGCGATAGTCGAAGACGCCGACGATCACGCAGGCGACGCGCTGCTTTTCCGGATTTCCACTCTTGGCTGCGTATTCCACAAAGACCCTCTCCGTGTAGACTGATGCCCGACTTCACCGACAGGCGGCTTCGGGCGGAAAGCGGAAGAGCAGCCGAATCCTGACATCCCGCTGCGCTGATGATGCATTTTATGAGAAAGCTGTTTTTTATTGAATCATCAGGCGGAACGTCCTGATGCTGCGTGTGTTTTCACGCTATCTGCTGCAGGAAGTGGGCTTCTGGGTCCTGGTGCTGACCAGTGTGGTCCTGCTGGTGCTGGCCGGCGGCATCTTCGGCCGGCTGCTGACGGCGGCGGGATCGGGCGAAATCGCCCCGGAAGTGGTGGGCTGGCTGATGCTGTTCACGCTGCCCGAGCAACTGGCGCTGGCCCTGCCGATCGCGCTGTTGCTGGGCATCGTCTTCGGCGTCGGCCGGCTCTACCGGGACCATGAAGCCTTCGCGCTCGCGGGCAGTGGCGTGGGCCCGCGCCACTACCTGAAGCCGCTGCTCGGTCTCGCGCTGGCGCTCGCGCTCCCGGTCGGCGCCCTCTCGCTGGCGATCGCGCCGTGGGCCGCCCGGGAAGGTCTGGTGATGCGCGAATCGAGCGAGCGGGAGGCCAGCCTCAGCCTGCTCCAGGCCGGCCGCTTCCTGCCGCTGCAGGGCGGGCAGGCGGTGTTTTACGCCGAGAAGGCGGATCGCGCCACCGGCCGCCTGGAGGACATCCTGATCCGCTTCCGTCAGGACGACGAGGACGTTCTGATCCGTGCCCGCATGGGCTGGACCCGGCGGGCCGCAGACGGCGTTCGCGAACTGGTGCTCGAGGACGGCTGGCGCTACGACGGCACGCCCGGACGCGCCGACTACCAGGTGATTCGCTTCCGGAGCCACGTCGCGCGATATCGACTCCCCGAGATGTTGCCGCGCGCGAGCAAGCGGAGCCTGCAGTCGCCGCTGACCCTCCTGCAGGCCGGTGGCGCCGCCGACTGGGCGGAAATCCACCGGCGTCTGGCGCCGCCGGCATCCCTGTTCGTCTTCGTGCTGGTGGCGCTGCCGCTGGCCCGTTCCGCGCCGCGCAAGCGCAGCAACGGACTGCTGTGGGCCGTGCTGGTGTACGTCGTCTTCGGCAACCTGCTCGGCCTCGGGCGCAGCGCGCTGGAGCAGGGCCGCCTGCCGGTCTGGGCCGGACTGTGGTGGGTGCACCTTCTGGTGGCCGCCTTGGGCGCGGCGCTGCTGGCCTATCAGAACGGTCGCATCCGCCCCTGGTCGATTTCCCGGTCATGGGCGCGCGCATGAGCCGACTCGAGCGCTATCTGTTGCGACATCTGCTCGCCGGGGTCGCCACCGTGGCGCTGGTGATGGCCGCGCTGGTGATTTTCGTCAACCTGCTGGGGCAGATCGAAAACCTCGACGACACCCGCTTCGGGCCGTTGCAACTGTTGGCCTACGTCAGCCTGCGCTTGCCGGCGTTTCTGTTTCAAACCATCCCCATCGCGGCCCTGCTCGGTGCCCTGCTGGGGCTGGGCAGTCTCGCGGCGCAGCGCGAACTCATCGCGATGCAGGCACTGGGCCTGCCGATGTGGCGCATGCTGCGGGTGGTGATACTGGCGGCGCTCATGATCGGGGCGAGCGCCTGGGTGCTCGGCGATGTGCTCGGGCCGCCGGCCGAATCGATGGCGCGCCAGATGCGCGACGCACAGCGACTGACCGGCCGGGTGGCCCGGGTGGCGGATCAGGTGTGGCTGCGGGACGCCAACACCTTCGTGCGCGTCGATCGTCTGCTCAACGCCCGCTTGCTGCGCGGCGTGGAGATCCTGGAATTCGCGGACGACGGCGCGCTGAGGCAGGTCGTGCGCGCGCCGCGTGCGGTGGTCGAGCCGGACGGCTGGCTGCTGTTCGATGCGCAGGGCACTCGCTTCGACGCCGCAGGGGCAACGGACTTCCGCCAGCCGCAAGGCGTGTGGCCGCTGCGCATCGAGCCGCATCTGGTGGAGGTGCTGGCCGTGCGGGCCGAGACACTGACCCTGCGCGAACTCTGGCAACAGAAGCAATTCCTGAGCGACAACGGCCTGGAGAGCGAGCCGTTCGGGACGCTGTTCTGGACGCGGCTGGTGCTGCCGGTCAGCATCCTGCCCATGCTGCTGCTGGCCTTGCCGCTGATCCTGGGCAGTCTGCGCGACAGCAGCATGGTGCGCCGGGTGGTCGTCGGCGTCCTGATCGGCGCGGCCTACTATCTGATCAACCTCACCTTCAGCGGCGGCGGCGTGGTGCTGGGCCTGCCCAACTGGGTGAGCGCATGGCTGCCGACCTTGGCTCTGGGGCTGTTCGCCGGCTGGCAATTGCGCCGGGTGCAAGCGTGATGCGCAGGTCGGTTCAGCGGGCCTGGGGCAGCACGATCAGGCGGGTGCCGGAAAGCCGGTCGTGCCAGGTGAGGCCGTCGCGGTCCAGCCACTGCCAGAGGAACCCCAGGCCCAAGGCGAGCCAGGACAGCAAGGCGGCCGCATAACGGCGGGTCGCGGCGCCCCACCCGATCGGGTGCCCACTCGTGGTTTGCACGGCGACGCGCCAGGCGCGCATGCCGAGAGTCTGCCCTCCGCGGGTCCAGAACCAGCCGAAAAACGCCCAGCCGATGAGCAGCAGATAGGCCGTATACGCCGGATTGCCGGCATGGATGGCCTCGCCGTGGGTCAGGAACAGCAGCGGAAAGGTGGCGCCCATCCACAACGCGCCCAGCAACAGGCCGTCGTAGAAGATGGCAGCGAGGCGGCGGACGAGGCCACAAGGCGGGCCGACCGGCGGATCAACGACTGTCAATGGCGCTCCCTAGGGGGTTCGAACCCCTGTTTTCGCCGTGAGAGGGCGACGTCCTGGGCCACTAGACGAAGGGAGCAGGGGCGGGTCCAAGCTGAATGGGCTGTAACGGTGCGGCCGTCATGTTAAATTAATCCGCATCTGAATTCATCCCACCTGAAACGACACGGTCCGCGTGCAAGATCCCCCTTCCGTCACCATCCCCTCCGGCCGATCGGCTGATGTGCCCGGCCTGGTCATCGTGCCGCGGGCCGAGCATGCGCTGTCGCGCTCGGCGATCGCCGCTCCTGCGCTCAAAGTGCTCTACCGGCTCAAGGCCGCCCACTACCAGGCCTTTCTGGTCGGTGGCGGTGTGCGCGACGTCCTGCTGGGGCTGCAACCGAAGGATTTCGACATCGCCACCAATGCCCTGCCCGAGGAGGTGCGCGCGACCTTCTCCAATTGCCGTCTGATCGGACGACGGTTCCGGCTGGCGCACGTGCATTTCGGCGGGCATGTGGTGGAGGTGGCGACCTTTCGCGGCGCCGGCGCCGAGGGCGATGACGCCGTCGTGGTCGACGACCGCGGGCGGGTGCTGCGCGACAACGTCTACGGCAGTCTGGAAGAAGACGCCTGGCGGCGCGATTTCACCGTCAACGC
>PKCW01000065.1 GCA_002862965.1 Pseudomonadota bacterium | reverse complement strand
GGACCCTTCCGGCCGGCGGCTCGACCGAATCCGGCCGCGACATGCGCCGGCGATCCGACGGCAGCTGCCTGGACGTACCGCCGCCGTTCGTGCCACCGGCCACCGCCGCGCAGTGATTGCAGGGGACGGCGGGCTGGGGTAACCTTCGCGCCTGCCCGAGACCGGGCACACGTCGATTCCGGAGAGATGGCCGAGCGGTTGAAGGCGCACGACTGGAAATCGTGTATACGGCAACGTATCGAGGGTTCGAATCCCTCTCTCTCCGCCAATATCAAGTCCTTCCAGCTTGCGCTGCGGGCATGTTAGACAGCGCCGGTTTCGTCGATGATGCTCCAGGCAGGTCTCCTTACTCGCCCGTCTCGAACTCCGCGTTCGTGAACCTCAACACGTTGCAGTTCTCCTTCACCGCCCGCTGCAAGCCGTCATCGAAGCCGGTTGGTGACTCGGCCCGGATCTCGATGGCGATCTTCACCACCACGCCGGTGCGCAGGGTGAACTGCTGCACGACCTCATCGACCAGATCGGCGAACTGCCGTTTGGCCTGAATCGGGTCGAGTTCGATGCTGCCGTAGAATTGTTTCTTGACCGTCTGTCCCGCAGTGGCGCCGCCCGTGGCGTAGCCACCCTTGCCTGATTCCTCCGCGCGGGACGTGCCGCCGCTGGGAAGAACGGTCGTCGTCGCCGCGCCGCCTGCATTGGCGGCACTGACGCGCGAGGCTTCCTCCGCTGCGCGCAGTGCCTCCATGTAGCCCGCTGCGGCGAAGGGCTCGATCAGCAGCAGGGACGCGTCCATGATCAGCGAGGTGCGTTTGCCGTAGATGAATCCGACGTACCGGCCGTCCTCCCTGCCTTGCGCGAACCCGAAGAAATCGCGGCTCTCGGCGCCCGCGGCCATCGTTGTCTGGAACACCGTGTCGTCCTTCAGGCGCGGCAGGTAGAGCTGCTGGCAGCTCTGCTGCCAGACGGTGAGCGCCGCAACGTCCTTGGCGTCGTCCTTCCAGAACCAGTCCTTCAGCACCTTGGCCAGATGGATCGGCGCCCATTCGGTAATCAGGAGCTCGTTCTCCTTGAGCACGCGCTCGATTTCCTGTGACCAGTTCTGCGCGCCGGGGTTGAGCGGGAAGTGCTCCCACTTCACGTCGGACAGACCCTTGCCGGGACGGGCTTCCTGCACCGGCGCGAGCAGCCACTTGTAGGTTTCACGGATCATGCGCCGCACCGTTTCCTCGGCCTGCTCCAGACTGGCCTGCGCCTGCTTGGCCATCAGGTTGTCGAGGACGATGCGGTTGTCCTTGTAGTCGCTGACGATGCTGCGCCACGCGAGGTGCGAGCGCACGTGATCCTTCAGGCGGCTCACGCTGTCATAGTCCGCCGCCACGAAGATCAGGCGGTTCTGCTTGAAGCGGGGCTGGTCGCCGCGCTTCTTGAGAATCTCGGTCGCGCGCTCGATGGCCAGGCTCTGGCCGCTCTTGCTGAAAGCCGCATCCGGCGGTAACACCACCAGCCGCAGCGCCCAGTCGTCGGGCACGTCGCCGCTGCCGTTGAAGATGTGGATGCCGCCGAACACCCCACTGGCAAAGCTGCGCTGCACGCGTTCGCGGACGGTGGGGAACACGTCCTCCTTGTCCTGAAAGCGGCGCTTGCGTTCTTCCATCTCGCGCCGCAGGTTCGGGCGCGTGTCGAGCCAAAAGCGATTGTTAGCGTGGTTGAGATAGTGCAGCCGGTCGGCGAGGCGGCGCAGCGCGTCCTTGAACAACCCGATCTGCTGGCCCGGCTGGATGACCCCGAGAATCACGCGCTCCAGTTCCAGACCCCGCACCAGCTGGTTCGTGGTGCTGGGCGCGCTGCCCAGGAACACTGCGCGCGCCGCGCGGCGGCAGGCTTGCACGCTGCCGAAGCGCGTGTCCTTATTCTCGATCTCGGTGGTCTCGGCGCGCTCGCCGTCCACGTCGCGTTCGATCACCGGGTCCCAGCCCTGCGGCAGGTAGTTGATGATCTCGTTGCGGACATCGCCGTCATAAATGGGGAAGCTGCCCGGCATGATCAGCGGGTCGTTGTTGCCATCCTTCCACAGGCGGTGGATCACCTTGGCCATCATCTTCAGCACGCCGCGGGTACGCTGAAAGTTGTCCAGGGTCGACCAGTCCTCGTACAGCCGGTCGAACACCTCGGGGTGAATCGGGTAGGCGTGCACCAGCCGCTCGAAGTAGCGGCTTTCCTGCGTTTCCTGCGGGAAGTCGTCGCGGTTGGCGGTGTAGAAGTCGGCAAAAGCGCGGCACACCGATTCCATCGCCAGCTTGTCGTTGATGTTGCTGAAGAGCCGCCGCCGCACGATCTCGAACGCCTCCTCGGTGGCCACTGGCTTCCACAGCGCCTGCACACGGCCGAAGTAATGCACCAGCGCGTCCAGCGCCTTCACGCCGCGCTGGCTGCCGGCCTCCTTGTCCGACTCGGGCAGCGACGCCAGCAGCACCGCCGTCGGCACCGCCTTCAGTGCCTCGGTCAGCGCCTGCACGAAACTCAGGTTCGAGTCGAAGGTACCGCCGGTGAGCGCCTTGCCTTCCTCGAACTGGCGCACATACGCCACCAGCTCGTCGATCAGGATGACGCACGGCGCGTAGCGGCCCAGCAGGTCGGCCAGCACATCCTTGCCCGGCGACGTGCCCGAGGCATCCGCATCGGCGACAAGCGCGTAGCCTTCCGCGCCGCCGAGTTGCCACGCCAGGTCGCCCCACAGCGTGCGCACCACCTGCCCATCGCGCTTCACCGGCTGATTGGGCGACGACTTGATGCCGTCCAGCACCGCGATGCGGGCACGGGGCAGCTCGGTGATCTGCGCGGCGTCCAGGATGGCCGCCACCCCTTGCAGGTCGCTCGCCGGCACCTCGCCCTTGGCCATGTGGTAGACCGCCAGCATGGTGTGCGTCTTGCCGCCGCCGAACGCGGTTTGAAGCTGGATGACCGGGTCGCCGCCTTGGCCCGCAAGGCGCTTGACCACCGAATCCAGCAGCAGCCGCATGCCTTCGGTGATGAAGGTGCGCTGGAAGAACAGCACCGGGTTCTGGTACTCGCCGGTGGCGGTGCCGGCGTGCACGCGCGACAGGTCCGCCGCGAACTCGGCTTGCTGGAACGTGCCCTTGAGCACGTCTTCGTGCGGCACAGCGATCTCGCGCCAGGGTTTCAAGCTCATTCCTGTTCTCCTCCTGATTCTTCGCTGTGTGGCAGTACACCCTGTGCGGCACGCTCGCGCGCCAGCTCTACGGCCCGGTGCAACTGCGCCTGCATCAGCTTTATATCGGGAATGTGATCGAGATATTCGGCCACGCGGATGTTGGCGCTGCTCAAGTCCATCAGCTCCACCTGCTCGGCGTTTGCGCCAGCGCACAAAATCAGTCCAATCGGCGATTCTTCATCCGTAGCCCGGTCGTACCTGTCCAGCCAGCGCAGGTAAAACTCCATCTGCCCCTTGTGCGCGGGGGCAAACGGCTCCAGCTTCAATTCGACAGCAACCAGGCGTCGCAAATGCCGGTGATAAAACAGCAGGTCGAGGTAAAAATCATCCGTACCGACTGTGATCCGCTTTTGCCGGGCCACAAACGTAAAGCCGGCTCCCAGTTCCAGAAGAAATCGCTCCATGTCGCGCAGAATGGCCGCCTCCAGATCGTGCTCGCTGTAGCCCTCTGGCAAACCGAGAAACTCCAGCATGTACGGATCGCGGAACACCATGTCCGGCGTCATCTGCCCGCCTGCGCGCAGATGACCGATCTCCGCGTGGACCACCGCCTCCGGCTTCTTTGCAACGGCGGTACGCAAGTAAAGCTGGCTGCCGATGCGCTCGCGCAAGGTACGCACGCTCCAACGCTCGATACGACACATCTCTGCGTAGAACTCACGCGCCAATGGTTTTTTGAGCGGCAGAATCTCAATGAAATGACTCCAGCTCAATTCTTGCGACAGCGTCGTCACAATCTGCACGTCGGGGAAGGCCTCTGCGAACTTGACCATCCGGGTCAGCGCTGAGGCATTGAATCCCCTGCCATAGTCGCGCACCAATTCTTGCGACAGCGTCGCAAGAATCTGCGCGCCATACGCTGCCCGCCCTTCTTTCAGCGCTTCGCGCCGGATGCGCTCGCCCATGCGCCAGTACAGCATCGTCAGCGCGCTGTTGGCGGTCTGTGCAACCTGCCGCCGGGTCTGCTCGATCAGGCCGCGCAGTTCGAGAAGTAACGCCATGTCGGGCTTCGCGATCTTGGCCATATCAGACGTCCATTTCCGCCTGCGAACCGCGCAAACCCGCCTCGCCGGCGGCCTGTTCGATGCCGCTCCAGGCGGTCACCAGTTCGTTGTAGGCGCGGGCTTCTTCCGCCCAGCCCTTGCGTTCGCACAGCGTATACAGGCGGTAGGCCAGCGCGCGGATGGGTTCGGCGCGGGCGGGCATGCGGGCGAGCAGGCCGCCGGCGGCGGATTCGCCGTCCTGGTTCAGCGCGCGGATCAGTTGGTGCAGCGCCTCCCACACCGGCAGGCGGGTGTCGGTTTCCGGCTGCCAGTCGCGCGGCAGCTCGGCCCACTTGAGCAGGCGCAGCTCGCCCTTGCTCGACGCCACCACGCCACTGGCTTGCAGGCCGCCGACGCTGGTGCCCTTGGCGCGCGCCAGCACGTCGGCGTCGCCGTATTTGCCGGTGGCCCAGCCCTGCTGCTCGAACCAGTGCAGGCAGAACTGCGTGTCGTGGTCGAAGTCGTCCTCGGCGAGAAAGCGGTTGATCAGTTGCAGCGCCGTTTTGACCGACATCGGCGTGCCGTCGGCTTCCAGCACGGCGGCGTATTGCGAAAAGATCGCCATGCCGGGGCCGATGATGGCCTGGCTCAAATCCACCGGCGCGACGGGTGAATTGACGCCGCCGTGGGTCATTTCGTCCAGCGCCTCGGGCAGCGCGGCATTGAGCTCGCGGAGGAACTCGCGGCGCGACACCGTGGGCGCGTCGGTCGCGCGTGGGCGGCAGACCAGCACGATGCTGGAGGCCAGGGCGTTGGTGCCATTGCCAATCACTCGCCCCTCTTTTTCCGTCCGCATCGGCCAGGTGCCGGTGAGGGCAAAACCGGCTTGCAGCACGGCTTCGAGAAAGGTCTCCCAGCCGGTGCTGGAGGTACCTGCTTCGTCGCCGGTTTCACTCTGCTTGAAGGCGTAGTAGATGGTGACCGGAAAGGCCGGGTGCGCCTGCCGCGCCAGGTTGTGCAGGGCCGCCGTCATGCCGTCGAGAAAGAAGGCTTCGGCCTGCGCCTTGCCGCCGTGGCGGTAGGGCGTGGCCACCAGTTCCTCGGCCTTGGGCACAGCCACGGTGGCGAACAGGCCGGGGTAGATGGCTTTGAGCGAACGGCGCAGCCAGACATAGAAAAAGTCCGACAGGTCGGCATAGCCGATATTGTCGTAATACGGCGGGTCGGTAGAGATCAGTTTGTTTTGGCCGATAGTTTGGGTTTGCGCATCCGCTTGAAGCCCATGACCAATGGCGTCTGAACCTGCAAGAGCTCCAAAACCTTTTATTTGTCTTTCAAAAAGGTTATTGAAGCTTCCGGTCGAATCGGAAAATACATTGGCCTCTGCGTAGTCCCAAGTCATTGGGAGGGCTTGCCGGCTAAAAACACTACGCATTTGTGTATTTGGATGATTCCACCCGCAAACGGTAGATGAATGGTTTGCCAACTGATCTATCAAAAACGACAAATACACCCCCACTGCCTGGGCGTAGGCGCTGGCGCCGTGGCCGCCAGCGTCCAGCCCGAGGCCGTCGTCGGGCAGTCCGGCTTTGATGCCGTCGGCCTGCACTTTGGCGATGGCTTCGCCGACCAGATCGGAAAAGGTGGTCAAGGCCAGCAGTTGGCGCGAGGTGAAGAGGTCGCCGAACTTTGTCAGTCCGTAATTCGGCGTTTTGAAGTCGCGCGGGTTGTTCGGCAAGTCCATTGCCGGCGACCATTCCGGCTTCGCGCGCTGCGCAATCGCGATCTGCTCCTCGGTCGGCGAAAGATAGACGCGGCCCCGCGCCCCTTCGGCAACGATGGCCATCAACTTTTGCCCCATACGCCCGGCTTTGCCTTCGGATCGAATGTGGCTGTAATCAATCGGCGATCCAGACAGCAGGCAGATAAAGGCCGCACGCTTGCCAGCCGTCGTGCCACCCTTCGCCCCCTCCGGCGGCGTTCCCACGCGCACGGTAAAGCGATAGCCCGCGCCTTCCACCACCGGCTGCACATAGGCTTCCTTGCCCGCCTTGCTGGAGAGGATGAAGGTGGAGGCCAGCGGCACCTCCACATGGCTGAAGGCCGGGTTGGGGCTTTTCACCGTGCGCGCCCACAGCCAGGCGATGACGGTGAGCTTCTGGCCCAGCAGGGCTTTCAGGTCGGGGCGCTCCTGCACGATCTCGGCGGTGATCTCGATCTGCGGATAGAGGTGCCCGATGCGCTGTTCGGCCTGGGAGCGCATCCACGCGCCGTAGCGGCGCACGTCCTCGGCCAGGCCCTTCGCGCCGCGCCAGTCCGCGCTGAGCTTGTCCTGCTTGTCGCCCGGCAGGCGCGGCCCCACCGGCGCGCGCCCGGCAAAGCGCGGCGGGATTTCGATCATGGCCTTGTTGATGGTGACGGCCACGGGGTTGAGATCGGAGGCGTAGCTCTCCAGCCCAAGACGCTGCCCTTCCAGCGGCAGCGCGCCGCCGCCCGCGAACGGGTCGTGAAAGGCGGGCAGTTGGTCGGGGTTGAAGCGTTCGGCGGCCTGCGGGTGGTTCTTGTTGAGTTCGCAGACCTCGCGCCACGAGCGGCGGATTTCGGCACGGGCCGCTTCGAGCACCTTTTCGTTGTTGGTGTTCTCCCACTTGACCAGGTCTTCGATGATCTTGAACAGCCGCTCGCGCTCCTGCGCCGCCTTTTCCTTGTTGACGCCGTAGCGGAACCCGCCACCCTGCTGGTAGCCGGGGTCATTGACCATCTGCGCGAAGATGACCGCCCGCGCCGCCGCCAGCGGACGCCGCGCCCACCACAGATGCAAGGTGCTGGGGTGCCCGTGGCGGATGCTTTTCTCGCGCGCAGCGGCGGCGTTGATGGCGTCGAGCGGCAGCGCGACTTCGATGAGTTTCTTGGGGGTTTTGATGTTGTTGTTCATTTAATCGTCCTTCTCCCAGCCGACTTTGCCATCGCAATGGCTACAGCCGACTA
>PKCW01000038.1 GCA_002862965.1 Pseudomonadota bacterium | reverse complement strand
CGCGTGGGCGGAATCGGCTCGCTCGCCCGCAGGTAGATCGCGCCGCCCGCACTCTGCACGCGCAGCTGGTCACCGACGCCGGCCGGCACGCCGACGCGCACATTGCGCTCGATGAAGACCACGCGCTCCTGACCGACCACCAGCGGCACCGGCAGGGGCAGCCGCTCCCAGCGCAGGATTTCCACGGCCTGGCTGGCCGGCATGAAACCGAGGATCAGCATGACGCCGGCCAGGGCCGACGAGGCGACGGACTTCATGGGGAGCCTCCCTGCAGGCGGCCGGAGGCGTTGGCGGGCGCGCCGGCCCGGGTCGGCGTCGGCGTCGGTTCGATGCGCTGGGGCGCGCCGGCGTAGCAGTCGAGCGCCAGGCCGAAGGGATTGTGCTCGGGGTCGATGTCCAGCCGGACGACCTTGATGGGGTAGCGCACCAGGGCGCGCTTGACCTGCTCGGAGCCGTAGTATTCGTCCGCGCTCACGTCCAGCGTGACGATCCAATCGCGGCCGGAAACCACCTTGACGCGCGTGGCCGGATCATCGCCGTAGCCGCGGCCGGGAATCTCGTAGATGCCGCGCACGCGCTGACGCAGCTCGCCACTGGCGCGCCGGTACTCGTAGTCCTGCTGCAGGAAGGCCCGGCAGCTCGGCGTCAGGTAGGCCGACAGCGCGCGCAGGTTGCGCGGATAGTCCTCTTCGCCGTTCGTGGGCCAGCGCTGCACCTGCTGCCAGATGTAGAAGGTGAAGGCATACACGCTCTCGGGCGGCACCTCCCACCACTTGCGCGTGCTGCCCGAGCGCAGGTCCGGCGGCACATGGATGGTGAGACTCTTCGGCGCAGTCCACCAACCGAAGCCGAGCAGCAGCGCCACCACGAACAGCGCGCCGGCGCCCAGGCGCAGCGTCCTCACGTGCGCCTGCAGGTGCGCAACCTCGTTCCTGAAACGGCTCATGGCGCTCCTCGATCGGCATTGCGCCGGGTCGTCCAGTAGCCCGAGTGGGTGATGAGGCGCTGGCCGCCCAGGAGCGCCGCCAGCGCCGGATGCCGCAGGGCCAGCCGCCACTGGAGCTGGCGGTACAGCCAGGTATCGGGCCGGCCGCGCTTCTGCGCGCGCAGGAAGCCGCCGCCGACGAAGACGCCCAACGCGATGCCGGCCACGATCAGCGTGGGCAGCATGGCGATGCTGTGCGTGAGCCAGGCCAGCGGCAGGCCGAGCGCGAACCCGGCGGCGGCCGACAGGCCGGCGCAGACCCACAACTCGTCGGCGGTCAGCCCGCGCACGACCACCGGCTGGCGGTTCAGCCGGTGCGGCAGGAAGGTCACCAGCGTGTCGCGCGGGGTATCCGACGGGACGGCCATCGCTTGCCGCCCTTACAGCACGCCGGTGGCCTTGGTGAGCAGCCAGATGCCGACCACCAGCAGGAGCGCGCCGACGGCGACCGTCAGGCCGAACTGGCCCCAGGTGGCGCGGCCGGTGTGGATCTCCGAGTAGCGCGTGTAGGCGTGATAGCAGACACCGATGAACATCGAGGCGATCACGAGCAGCGCGATCAGCAGCACGATGTCATAGCCGTAGTTCTGCATGGTCTGCAGGATGCCGCTGCCCTGGCCGCGCGATGGGTCTTCCATGGTCGGCAGGCCCTGTGCGAAGACCGTTGGCGGCAGGCCCACGAGCGCCAGCGACAGCAGCGGTGGGGCGATGCGGGACGGGATATGGCGGGATGTCGATGGTGTGTTCATGGCGTATGGCCTTTCGTGACGGTCAGGACAGGAGGAAGAAGGTCAGTACCAGGTACATCGCCACGAAGCGCACGACGACGGTGAGGAACTGACGCTCGGTGATGCGGTGCTCGGCCCAGCCGACGTAGGCGGTGCGCATGGCCCACACGCCCCACAGCAGCAATACGGCGAACACAAAGCTCAGCACCACGGCAGAGACGGCCGAAGGCGCAAAGCCGCCGTTGGCCTGGAAGGCGGCGACCTGATCGGCAGAGGGCGTCATGGCGACAGCTCCTCATCCTCGTCGTCGGCGCGGTCGCGGCGGACGTAATCGCCGGCCAACGGGACGGGATCGCGCGGCTGGGCGCGCTGGGGCACGAGGTAGTCCTGCAGGCCGGCGCGAACGCGCTTCAGGTCGGCACGCAGCCGGGCGTAGTCGAAGTGGTAGCGGGCGCGTTCCTGGGGAGCGGTATGGGCGGCGTGCTCGGCGAGGCGGTCGATCAGGTCGAGCTGGCGGGCGAGCGCGGCGAGCTGCTCACGCTCCATGGCGACGCCGTCGGCGGCGACGGCAGGCTGCAGCGCCGAGAACGACACAGCCAACACCATGGCAAGCGCAGGCCATGCGGATGTGCGGCGGTTGGTCTGTCCCATCGTGCCATTCCCCGTTGAAGCGGATGGCCAGATGCTGTGGCGCGCGCTCGCTTTGCGCCGCAGGGAATGGGAACTACGGCATGACCGGATTTGTTGGTCGCGCTGGCCGACATTCGCGTAATGCCTGGTGGATTTCTGGCTGGCTAGCGCCTACCACCCTTTGGTAGAATTGGGCAAACTTGGCAATCCAAAGTCACGAAAGACCAAACCAGATGGTTTTCAGATGAATGAAGTCGAAAGCGAGATCCTCACGCTGGAGGAAGTCGCGGCCTACCTCAAAGCCGGCAAACGGACGGTCTATCGCCTTGCCCAGAAAGGAGAGATTCCGGCGTTCAAGCTCGGAGGCACCTGGCGGTTTCGTCGCAGCGAGTTGGATCGCTGGATTGCCGCACAGATAGCCGAGAAAACGCAGGACAAGACATGAGCGCCGCGCAGAACGACAGCAGCCAGGTCGCCACGCCCCGAGGGAGGGCTGCACGCCCATGAATGCCGTAGAAATCGAACAGGCCATCACAGACCTTGCGGAGCAGCCCTTTGACCCCGCAGAGTTCCCCTACGCCTTCCTTGAAGCCTTTGGCAATAAGGCGACGACCATCAAGCGCCTGCGCGCGGGGGCATCGAACAAGTCCGACCTCGGCGGTGTTCTCCAGACCAGCAACATCCACATCCTGACCTGCGACGCAGGGCGCGTGACCCAGACGCTGGCCGCCCTCAAGTCCAGCCCGGCCACAGCCAAGGCCAAGGCGAAGTTCATCCTCGCCACGGACGGCGCGGACTTCGAGGCCGAAGACCTGACCAACGGCGAGACCGTCGTCTGTGCCTTCAAAGACTTTCCCGACCACTTCGGCTTCTTTCTGCCGCTGGCGGGTATCAGCACCGTCCGCCAGATCAGCGAAAACGCCTTCGACATCCGGGCCACTAGCCGCTTGAACCGCCTGTACGTCGAACTGCTGAAAGACAACCCCGCATGGGGCACGGCGGAGCGTCGCCACGACATGAACAAGCTCATGGCGCGGCTGATCTTCTGCTTCTTCGCCGAGGACACCGATATCTTCGTCGGCAGAGGTCGTTTCACCGAAACCATCGCTCAGATGAGCGCCAAGGACTCGTCCAACACGCACGACGTCATCGCCACGCTGTTCCGCACCATGAATACCAAGCGCGAGGACCGGGCCGCCGACAGGATTCCCCGATGGGCCGAAGACTTCCCCTACGTCAACGGGCAGTTGTTCTCTGGCAGCGACGAAGTGCCGCGATTCAGCAAGATCGCCCGGTCCTATCTGCTGCATGTCGGCGGATTGGACTGGACCAAGATCAACCCGGACATCTTCGGCTCGATGATCCAGGCCGTTGCCGAGGACGAGGAGCGCGGCGAGCTGGGGATGCACTACACCAGCGTCCCCAACATCCTCAAGGTACTGAATCCGCTGTTTCTCGACGACCTGCGTTCCAAGCTGGAAGAGGCGGGCGACAACCCGCGCACCTTACTCAACCTGCGCAAGCGCATCGCCAAGATTAGGGTTTTTGATCCGGCCTGCGGTTCGGGCAACTTCCTAGTCATCGCCTACAAGGAGATGCGGGCTATCGAGGCCGAGATCAATCAGCGACGCGGCGAGCCAGATCGCGCATCGGAAATCCCGCTTACCAACTTTCGCGGGATCGAGCTGCGTGATTTTCCAGCAGAGATCGCTCGCCTCGCGTTGGTTATCGCCGAGTACCAGTGCGACGTGTTGTATCGGGGTCAGAAGCTTGCGCTAGCCGAGTTCCTGCCCTTACGCAACGAGAACTGGATCACCTGCGGCAACGCGCTGCGGTTGGACTGGCTGAGCATTTGCCCGCCAGCGGGTACCGGAGTGAAGGTGCAGGCCGATGATCTTTTCCGCACGCCACTAGATCAAGCCGAAATCGACTTCGAGAACGAGGGTGGCGAGACATATATCTGTGGCAATCCTCCGTATCTCGGCAGTCGATGGAGGGACAAGGAACAGCAAGACGACTTGGCGGCCTTATTCTCTGGCCGTACGCCTAGTTTCAAGGACTTGGACTATGTCGCTGCGTGGTACTTGAAGGCGGCAGACTATCTTCACTCCATGCCCGATTGCTGCTGTGCGTTTGTCGCCACGAAGTCGATTTGTCAAGGCGAGCAAGTCGCCATGCTATGGCCTCTGATCTTTGGTCAAGGTCTGGAAATATCCTTCGCTCACCGGCCCTTTCACTGGAGTAATCTGGCGACCGCAAACGCGGGCGTGACTGTAGTTATTGTTGGCATCGCATCCGCGCGTTCCAGCAAGAAGACTCTTTTCGAGGGTGACGAAAAGCGCGTCGTAGACAGCATCGGACCTTACCTGATTCCAGTCGGAAACATCATTGTTCAGAAGGCTGCCAGACCCTTAAATGGCTTGCCTCGGATGGATTACGGAAACAAGCCTACAGATGGCGGCAACCTGATATTGGATAGGGCCGCGAAGGACGGCCTTGTTGCGGCACGGCCCGAAGCTGCTCGGTTCATAAGGGGATACGTCGGCTCCACTGAGTTCATCAATGGCGTGCCACGCTTCTGCCTATGGGTTGAAGATGAGGAAGCTGAAGACGCACGCTTAATACCCGAACTTCGTGAGAGGTTTGAGAACGTACGAGCGCTTAGAGCCGAAAGTAAGGGACAGCAGGCGAACGCGAATGCAGACACGCCCCATCGCTTTGTTTTCGCGCCTCATCGATCAGGGAGCGCGCTGATTATTCCTCGCGTTTCTTCCGAGCGTCGTCCGTACTTGCCAGTAGGGATTGTCGATGATGCGACAGTAATTTCTGATCGGGCTGCGGTGATCTACAGGCCTGAAACCTGGTTGCTCGCCATCGTGGCTAGCCGGATGCATTTGGTCTGGATTGCTACTGTATGCGTCCGCATGAGAATGGACTTTTCTTATTCAAACACTCTCGGCTGGCACACATTCCCGGTGCCGACGCTGACCGAGAAAAACAAGGCCGATCTCACGCGCTGCGCGGAGGACATCCTTCTGACGCGGGAACGTCACTTCCCCGCGACCATCGCGGACCTGTACGACCCCGAGAACATGCCCGCCGACCTGCGGGCGGCGCATGAGCGCAACGACGAAGTGCTGGAGCGCATCTACATCGGCCGTCGCTTCAAGAACGACACCGAGCGGCTGGAAAAGCTGTTCGACCTCTACACCAAGATGACCGCTTCGGCTGCACCGGCTAAGGGCAAGAAGCGCAAAGCGGGAGCCAACGCATGAGCGACAAGGTCAAGTCCGTACCGTCCGTTTCTGTCACCTACGCCCGCAACGGCGCATCGACCAAGGCTAATGCGCTTGGGATGCGCCCCATGCAGGAGAGGGCCTACGAGAAGCGGGGCGAGCAATACCTGCTCATCAAGTCGCCACCCGCGTCGGGCAAGAGCCGTGCGCTGATGTTCGTGGCACTCGACAAGCTCAAGAACCAGGGCATCAAGCAGGCCATCATCGTTGTGCCGGAGAAGTCCATCGGGGCCAGCTTCAACGACGAGCCGCTGTCGAAGTACGGCTTCTGGTCCGACTGGCAGGTGGAACCCAAGTGGAACCTGTGCAACGCGCCGGGCAACGACAACGGCGGCAAGGTCAAGTCGCTGGGCGCATTTCTCGAAGGCGACGACAAGGTGCTGGTCTGCACCCATGCGACCTTCCGCTTCGCAGTCGATGCCTACGGCGTGGAGGCGTTCGACGACCGACTGATCGCAGTCGATGAGTTCCACCACGTTTCGGCCAACCCGGACAACAAGCTCGGCTTGCATCTCGGGCAGTTCTTCGCGCGGGGCAAGACGCACATCGTCGCCATGACCGGCTCCTACTTCCGTGGCGACGCCGAGGCCGTGCTCGCACCGCAGGATGAGTCGAAGTTCGATACCGTCACCTACACCTACTACGAGCAGCTCAACGGCTACGAGTACCTCAAGCAACTCGACATCGGCTACTTCTTCTACAGCGGGCCTTACGTCGATGACATCCTCAACGTCCTCGATCCCGCCGAGAAGACCATCATCCACATCCCCAACGTCAATTCGCGTGAAAGCACGAAGGACAAGATGCGGGAAGTGGAGCACATCATCGAGGCGCTGGGTGAATGGCAAGGCATCGACCCTGCGACCGGCTTCCAACGTGTCAAGCGCCCCGATGGCCGCGTGCTGCGGATCGCTGATCTTGTCGATGACGATGCCGCCAAGCGTGACCGCGTGTCCGCCGCGCTCAAAGACCCGGCGCAGAAGAACAACCGCGACCATGTGGACATCATCATCGCGCTGGGCATGGCGAAGGAAGGCTTCGACTGGATTTGGTGCGAACACGCGCTGACCGTGGGCTACCGCGCCAGCCTGACCGAGATCGTGCAGATCATCGGCCGAGCTACCCGCGACGCGCCCGGTAAGACCCGCGCGAGGTTCACCAACCTGATCGCCGAGCCGGATGCGGCCGAGGAAGCTGTCACCGAGGCCGTCAACGATACGTTGAAGGCCATCGCGGCAAGCCTGCTGATGGAGCAGGTTCTTGCTCCGCGCTTCGAGTTCAAGCCCAAGAACCCCGACAGCGTCCCGACGCCGGGATTTAACTACGGCGAGGGCGGCTACGATGCGGACCGTTGCAATGTCGGTGTCAATGAGCAGACAGGGGCGTACCAAATCGAGATCAAGGGCATCGCCGAGCCCAAGAGCAAAGAGGCGGCGCGAATTTGTCAGGAAGACCTGAACGAAGTCATCGCGGCCTTCGTGCAGGACAAGCCCACCATCGAGCGCGGCTTGTTCGACGAAGAACTGGTGCCCGAGGAGCTGACGCAGGTTCGCATGGGCAAAATCATCAAG
>PKCW01000195.1 GCA_002862965.1 Pseudomonadota bacterium | reverse complement strand
ACATTTATTACCTGCCGCTGCCGCTGTTCCACGCCACCGGCCTGCTCCCGTGCTGGGGTTCGGTCGCCGGTTCCGGCGCCGCGGTGGTGATCCGCCGCAAGTTCAGCGCCAGCGAGTTCTGGGACGACATCGACAAATACCAAGCGACCATCTTCGGCTATGTCGGCGAGCTGTGCCGCTACCTGCTGAATCAGCCGCCGCGGCCCAATGACGGCCGCCACACGCTGAAAAAGATGTTCGGCAACGGCCTGCGGCCCGGCATCTGGAAGGAATTCAAACAGCGCTTCAAGGTCCCGCACATCCTCGAATTTTATGGGGCCAGCGAAGGCAACACGGCCTTCATGAACATCTTCAACATCGACAACACGGTGGGCATCGGCAAGGCCGTGCTGGTCAAGTACGATCAGGAAAAGGATTGCCCGGTCCGCGATGCCAACGGCTTTTTGATCAAGGTCGCCAAGGGCGAGCCGGGCCTGCTGATCGGCGAGATCACGCCGAGCACCCCCTTCATGGGCTACACCCAGAAGGACAAGACCGAAAAGGCGATCCTGCGCGATGCCTTCAAGCAGGGCGACGCCTGGTTCAACACTGGCGACATGTTGCGGGGCATCGGCTGGGCACACTACCAGTTCGTCGACCGCCTGGGCGACACCTTCCGCTGGAAAGGGGAGAACGTCGCCACCACCGAGGTGGAGAACCTGCTGGGCAGCCATGCCGATGTGGCGGGCTGCGCCGTCTACGGGGTGGAAATCCCCAACACGAACGGCAAGGCGGGCATGGCGGTGATCACGCCCCAATCGGACGATCCGGTCGATCTCGACGACCTGCTGCGGTACATGAAGCAGAATCTGCCGCCCTATGCCGTGCCCGTGTTCGTGCGCATCAAGTCGGAAATCGAGGTCACGGGCACGTTCAAGTACAAGAAGGCCGACCTCAAGAAGGAAGGCTTCGATCCGCTCGCGGGCAACGATCCGCTACACGTTCTCCTGCCGGGCGAGCCCCGTTATGTTCCGCTCACCGCGGAGATACACGCCAACATCAGCCAGGGCGCGTATCGGTTCTGAGAGGCACTGGGAGCGGGCACGCCCGTGTATTGCTGACGCACAGGGCCGACACTGACGCTCAAAGAAACGCCGGCATCCGCCGGCGTTTTTCGTATCACCCGAGGCATCACCTCCGGCACGGAGCGCGATGCCCTGGCTGCTCAGGCTTCCTGGGCTTTCAGGTCGAGCACATGATCCCGGTAGCGCTGGCGCAGGTCCGCCTTGAGGATCTTGGCCATGGCGTTCTTGGGCAGCTCGTCCAGAAACACCACATGGCGCGGGCACTTGTAGTCGGCCAGATGCTGGCGACAGAAGGCGTTGATCGCCTCCGGCGTCAGCTGGCCCTCGCCACCCTTGAAGCCGGGCTTGGGCACCACCACGGCCAGCACGTCCTCGCCCAGATCCGGATGCGGCACTGCGATGACGGCGGCTTCGAGCACCTCCGGCATCTCCAGCAGCACGCGCTCCACCTCGATGGCGAAGATGTTGTAGCCGCCGCGCAGCACCATGTCCTTCTTGCGGTCGGTGAGGTACACATAGCCGTCGGGGGCGATGTAGCCGACATCGCCGGTGTGCAGCAGCTCGCCGCGCCAGAGTTCCCGGGTGTTCTGATCGCCCTTGTAGTAACTGCGCCGCTCGATGCCGGACTTGAAGCAGATCTCGCCCACCTCGCCCTGCGGCAGTGCCTGGCCGTCGTCATCGACGATGACCACCTCGCAGCCCACCGGTTTGCCCACGGAGCCTGGGTGGTCGAGGATGTCGCGTGGATTGGGGCCCAGCATGCAGGCCGCGCCGGCGCCGCCTTCGGTCAGGCCGTAGCCGTTGAGCATCATGACCCGGGGCCAGATCTCGAGCATCTTGCGCACCGTGTCCGGCTGGATCGGCGCCGCGCCGAAGAACACGAACTTGAGCGAGCCGTAGTCGTAATCCTTGACCTTGGGATGTTTCATGGCCAGATTCAGCATGGTCGGCACGCCCATGATGGAAGTGGCGCGGTGCCGCTCGATCGAGGCCAGCAGCTGTTCCGGATCGAAGCGCGGCAGGACGATCTGCGTGATGCCGGCGCGGATGCTCATCAGCATCAGGCCGTGGCAGCCCGTGAACCCAAACAGCGGCACGGCATGCAGCAGGCTTTCCCCGAACAGCGCCGAGAGCATCTGGGCGAGGTTCTGCTGGCCCGGCTGGTCGGCCAGATTGCCCTCGGGCACCAGCACCCCCTTGGGCATGCCCGTGGTGCCGGAGGTGTAGAGCAGATCGGCCGGATCGCGATCGGTCGACGGCGGATCGAGCGGCGGAAAATCGGTTGCGCCCGCGTGCAGCACATCGCCCAGCGGCGTGAAGCCATCGATGGCCTCGCTGCCCGTCACGAAGAAATGCTTGAGGTTGAACTGCCCCGGCCGGCCTTCGATGTCGACCGGATGGCCTTGGGTGAGCGGCGCCAGCGTGTCCAGATGCGCCGGGCCGCTGATCAGCGCCACCGCGTCGCTGTGCTCCAGCACATAGTATTTCTCGGGCGGCGCCCAGCGCGTATTGATCGGCACCGGAACCGCGCCCAGCTTGTGGATGCCGAAATAGCTGGCGTTGAACCACACGGCCTGGTCGTTGGCCAGCACCATCGCAACCTTGTCGCCGCGGCGCACGCCCGCCGCATGCAGCCGGCTCGCGATGCGGCTGCTCGCGGCATCGAGCTCGCGGAAGGTCACCTCGCCGTCCTGCGCGATGACCGCCTTCTTGTCCGGCTTTTTCTGGACGGATTGATGCAACAGATCGATAACAGCCATGTCGTGTCTCCTCTTGTATTGTCGGCTGATGCCCGCGCCGGTCGGCTGAAAACCGCCAGTGTCTGGCCCGAATCTACCATACTCTCCGTTCAATCGCCGTTCGTGGCGACCCGAACGGGCGCAGCCATTCGAGTCGATTTAACTATCGAAATCATGCAAACAATAAATTGGATATATGGCCTTCGGCGCCGTACATTCATCCCCGAGATCAACCAAGCCCCTGGGAGAACACCATGTCCACCGAACCCAAATGCCCCTTTCACGGCAGCCGCACCACCGCGGCCGCGCAGTCCAACAGCAACTGGTGGCCGAAGCGGCTGAACCTCGGCATCCTCGGCCAGCATGCCTCGGCCCGTAATCCGATGGACGACGGCTTCGACTACGCCGCCGAATTCGGCAAGCTCGACTACGCCGCGCTGAAAGCGGACCTCGCTGCCCTGATGACCGACTCGCAGGCGTGGTGGCCGGCCGACTGGGGCCACTATGGCGGGCTGTTCATCCGCATGGCCTGGCACAGCGCCGGCACCTACCGCATCGCGGATGGTCGCGGCGGCGCCGGCAACGGCAACCAGCGTTTCGCGCCGCTGAACAGCTGGCCGGACAACGGCAACCTCGACAAGGCGCGCCGGCTGCTGTGGCCGATCAAACGCAAGTACGGCAAGCGAATCTCCTGGGCCGACCTGATGATCCTCGCCGGCAACGTGGCGCTGGAGTCGATGGGCTTCAAGACGTTCGGCTTCGGCGGCGGCCGCGTCGACATCTGGGAGCCGCAGGACGACATCGACTGGGGCGCCGAGACCGAGTGGCTGGCCACGTCCGACAAACCCAACAGTCGCTATTCGGGCGACCGCGTGCTGGCGAATCCCTTGGGCGCGGTGCAGATGGGCCTGATCTACGTGAACCCGGAAGGCCCGGACGGCAAGCCCGATCCGGTGGCCTCCGGCCGTGATGTGCGCGAGACCTTCGCCCGCATGGCGATGAATGACGAGGAGACCGTCGCGCTGGTGGCCGGCGGCCACACCTTCGGCAAGGCGCACGGCGCGGGCGATCCGAAGCTCGTGAGCGCCGAACCCGAAGGCGCGGCCATCGAGCAGATGGGCCTCGGCTGGCAGAACGCGCTCGGCACCGGCAAGGGCGCCGATACCACCACCAGCGGCATCGAGGGCGCCTGGAAACCGAACCCGACGCGCTGGGACAACGGCTATTTCGACATGCTGTTCGGCTACGAATGGGAGCTGACCAAGAGCCCCGCCGGCGCGCACCAGTGGACGCCGAAGAACTGCAAGCCCGAGCACCTGATCCCGGACGCGCACGATCCGTCGAAACAGCACCCGCCGATGATGACCACGGCCGATCTGAGCTTGCGCTTCGATGCGATCTACGCGCCGATCGCGCGGCGCTTCCATCAGAACCCGGACCAGTTCGCCGACGCCTTCGCCCGCGCCTGGTTCAAGCTGACCCACCGCGACCTCGGCCCGCGTGCCCGTTATCTGGGCCCGGAAGTGCCGGGCGAGGTGCTGATCTGGCAGGACCCGGTGCCGGCCGGCCGGCGCGACTACGACGTGGCGGCGGTGAAGGCGCGGATCGCCGCCAGTGGCCTTGGGTCAAGTGAACTGGTCGCCACCGCCTGGGACAGCGCGCGCAGCTTCCGCGGCTCGGACAAGCGCGGCGGCGCCAACGGCGCGCGCATTCGCCTCGCGCCGCAAAAGGACTGGGAAGCCAACGAGCCGGCGCGCCTCGCCCGCGTGCTGGGTGTGCTCGAACCCATTGCCGCCGCGACCGGCGCCAGCGTGGCCGACGTGATCGTGCTCGGCGGCAGCGTCGGCATCGAGCAGGCGGCCCGGGCGGCCGGCTTCGACATCGCGGTGCCGTTCGCGCCCGGGCGTGGCGACGCGACGCAGGACGAGACCGACGTCGCGTCCTTCGCGGTGCTGGAACCGGCCGCAGACGGCTTTCGCAACTACCTGAAAGCCGGTGTCACGAGCCCGGCCGAGGAGCTGCTGCTCGACCGCGCGCAACTGCTCACGCTCACCGCGCCGGAAATGACCGTATTGGTCGGCGGCCTGCGCGCGCTCGGCGCCGTGCACGGCGGCTCCAGGCACGGCGTGCTCACCACCCGCCCCGGCGTGCTGACCAACGACTTCTTCGTCAACCTGCTCGACATGAACGTCGAGTGGACGGCGGCCGGCGCGGGCAACTACGAGGCGCGCGACCGGGCCAGCGGCGCGGTCAAGTGGACCGGCACGCGGGCGGACCTGGTGTTCGGCTCGAACGCCGAGCTGCGCGCGATCGCCGAGGTCTACGCCAGCGACGATGCGGCCGAGAAGTTCGTCCGCGATTTCGTCGCCGTCTGGGTCAAGGTGATGAATGCCGATCGGTTCGATCTGGGCTGATCGGAGCGCGACCGGCCGTGCCCGGCGTTGCTGCCGCGTGCGGCCGGGTTGCATGTTTTGGCTACCCCATATTTGGCGGGCGATCAGGGGGCGCCGCGCTGACTGCGACCGGGCCGCCGGAGTGCGCCCGCGGGACCGTCTCCCCAGGTGCTAATCATTTTGCGACTTATTGATGCGCAGTTTGAATATCAATATGATTCGGATAACACGACCGAAACCGGCGCCCCAACATGTCAAGCGACCGACTCTCGAGAATGACCCAGGCGCAACGCGACCGACTCGCGTTCGTCGAGTTGCGCCTGCGCTTCGTCGGCGAGATCCGCCGGCAGGACTTGGTCACGCGCTTCGGCATCCAGGCCGCAGCCGCCACGCGGGACATCGCCCAGTACAAGGCGCTGGCGCCCGGCAACATGGAGTACGACCCCAAGGGCAAGGTCTACGTCCGCGGCTCCTGGTTCCGGCCGCTCTTCGACTTCCCCGCCGAGCGCGTCCTGATCTGGCTGTCCCAGGGCTATGGCGACGGCGAACCGATCCGCTGGAAGAGCACGGTGGCGCACGACGGCACCGGCCTGCCGGGCAAGATCGATCTGGAGATACTGTCCGTCCTGACGCGCGCCATCCATCGGGGCGCGGCCGTTGAGGTTGCCTACCGCGCCCTGTCCAGCGGGCTGACCACTCGCCAGATCGTGCCGTTCGCGCTGGCCGACAGCGGGCTGCGCTGGCACGTCCGCGCTTTCGACCGGCGCAGCGGCGAATTCCGCGACTTCGTGCTGGGTCGCCTCGACGATGCCCGCCTCGCCGCTGGCGCCGTGGCCGACCACGAGCAGCCCGATCAGGACATCCAGTGGAACCGGATCACCGAGCTGGAACTCGTCCCCCATCCGGCCAATGTGCAGCACCCGGACACCATCGAGGCCGAGTACGGCATGGAGGGCGGTGTGCTGAAGGTTCGTGCCCGTGCGGCGATGGCGGGCTACCTGCTGCGCCGCTGGAACGTGGACTGCACCGACGACCACAGCCTCAAGGGTGGCGAGCATCACCTGTGGCTGCGCAATCGCCAGGCGCTGTACGGCGTCGCCAACCTGGTGCTCGCGCCGGGCTACGGCGAACCGAGAAAGGAATGGTGACTGCCATGTCGAGCACCCGCACCGGCAATCCCGCCGACCGTCACCACCGAAAGGAGTCCCACCATGGCTAAGCCCCCCACCAACCACGGCAAGCACTGGACCCCGCAAGATGTCTCCCTGCTCCAGCAACTGGCGAAGGAGAACACCCCGACCCGCGTCATCGGCTTGAAAATGCAACGCACGCCTGACGCGGTTGCGCAGAAGGCGAGCGCGGAACGCATTTCGCTGAAGCCCACCAACCAGTCGCCCTACACCCGGCGCAAGCCCTGAGGGCGGGTCAGCAACAAAAACAAAGGGCGCGCGCAGTGCTGAAGCTCGAACAGATCCAGAAAAACGCGGCCATCTCGGGCCTGGAGCCCGGGCAGGTGGTGCGCATCGTCACGACCGAGCCGGTCGGCGACAACGCCCTCACTGTTTATTACAAGACCGCCGACGGCACGCTGCTGGAGCGGATGCTGTTCCGCACCGACGAGGCCAAGCTGGCGCTGGCCGAAGCCGGCCGACCCTGGGCGTTCGACGCCCCCGGCGACGCCTTCAAGCTCGCCGCCGAGGCGTACCGGATCAATCTGGCCCACCTGTTCGACCCGATGATGGCCGTCCACACCTCGAACGTGGAGCCGCTGCCGCACCAGATCACCGCGGTCTATGAATCCATGCTGCCGCGCCAGCCGCTGCGCTACGTGCTGGCCGACGACCCCGGCGCCGGCAAGACCATCATGGCCGGCCTGTTTATCCGCGAGTTGCTGATGCGGGCCGACGCCAAGCGCGTGCTCATCGTCGCGCCCGGCTCGCTGGTCGAGCAGTGGCAGGACGAAATGTTCGAGAAGTTCGGCCTGTCGTTCACGTTGTTCTCGCGCGAGCAGGTCGAGCAGTCCCGCAGCGGCAACCCCTTCGA
>PKCW01000129.1 GCA_002862965.1 Pseudomonadota bacterium | reverse complement strand
AGCGCCAGCTCGGTCTGGATCACCTCGACATCGGACAGGGGATCCACCCGGCCGGCGACGTGGATGACATTGGGATCATCGAAGCAGCGCACGACATGCGCAATGGCATCGGTTTCCCGGATGTGCGCCAGGAACTGATTGCCCAGCCCCTCGCCTTTGGCGGCGCCCGCCACCAGCCCGGCAATGTCGACGAACTCGACATGGGTGGGCAGGATGCGTTCGGGATGCACGATGTCCGCCAGCGCCGTCAGCCGGGGGTCGGGGACCGGCACCACACCGACGTTGGGATCGATGGTGCAGAAGGGATAGTTCTCTGCCGCAATGGCCGCGCGCGTCAAGGCATTGAACAGCGTCGATTTGCCGACGTTGGGCAGGCCGACGATACCGCATTGGATACCCATGGTTTCTCGCTTGCTTCAAGAATTGGGAGTGGGTGGGCGAGCGGTATTGAGCGTTTGCATCGCCCACGCCATCCGCCCGGCCAGCATGTCGGGAAAAACAGCCGCCGCGCTCATCAATGCCTCGTCGATCTGCCGCCGCTCCTCGCGCCCCGGGGGATGCAGCACATAGCTCACGACCTGGTCGCGATGCCCGGGATGGCCGATACCGATGCGCAGGCGTGTGAAATCGCCCCCCAGCCGCGCCATGATGTCGCGCAGGCCATTGTGCCCGCCGTGGCCGCCCCCCTGCTTGATGCGGACGGTTCCGACCGGCAGGTCCAGCTCGTCATGGGCGATGAGCAAGGAGGCGGGCTCCAAGCGGTAATATGAGGCGAACGCCTCGACCGCCTGACCGCTGTGATTCATGAAGGTGCTGGGCTTGAACAGCCAGAGCGTGGTGCCGGCAATCTCCAGCCGGCCCAGCTCGCCTTTCAGCCGCGCATCGGGCCGGAGCCGGATGCCCGCCCGATCGGCCAGCGTGTCTACCCACCAGAACCCGGCGTTGTGCCGCGTCTGGTCGTACTCGGCGCCGGGATTGCCCAGTCCGATGACGGCCTGGGGAGGCGGCGGGGAACTCGCTTCGGAACCCCGCCCCATGGTCAACCCGCGTCTGGTGTTTCGGTCGGCTCGACCTTCGGCGGAATCACCGCGACCACGGCCAGATCGCCGGATTCGCCATGGCCGAGCGACGCGAGACGAACGGTTTCCGGCAGCGCCAGATCGGAAAGATGCAGGCTCTCGCCGATATCCAGAGCGCTCACATCCACCTCGATGAATTCAGGCAGATCCTTCGGCAGACAGATCACCTCGACTTCATTGAGCAGATGGGAGATCACGCCGCCGCGCTTGGCCCCCACCGAGGCACCGTCCCCGACGAAATGCAGGGGCACATGGACATGCAGGGCCTGACCGGCCACCACGCGCTGGAAGTCGACGTGCTGGAGGATGCCCGCGCGGTAGACATGGCGCTGCAGCGCCTTCAGGATGACGCTCTGCGACACGCCGTCGACGTCCAGTTCCAGGACGTGCGAATAGAACGCCTCGTGCTCCAGATGCTTCATCATCTCGTTGTTGCTGACGCTGATCGCCTGGGGCGGCTGATCTCCGCCGTAGACGATTCCCGGCACGTCGCCCTGCCGACGCAGGCGGCGGCTCGCACCTTTCCCCGCATCCGACCGGCTCGTGGCCGCCACTTTGAACGTTTCGACACTCATTTCCGTTACTCCAAACGACCTTGCGGTCAATCTGCCCGCCGCGCGACCACGGCGGACGCCAAAGGACGGCTGGATCGCCGCCTCGTTTCGTCAATCGATATACAGCGAACTCACCGATTCATCGCTCGCAATGCGGCGAATCGTCTCGGCCAGCACCTGCGCCACGCTCACCTGCCGGATCTTGCGGCAATTGGCGGCGGCGGACGTCAGCGGAATCGTGTCGGTCACCACCAGTTCATCGAGAACGGAGGATTCGATGCGCTGGATCGCCGGCCCCGAAAGGACCGCATGCGTCGCATAGGCGACGACCTGGGCCGCCCCCTGCTGCTTCAGCGCCGCGGCGGCCTGGCACAGCGTTCCGGCGGTGTCGACGATGTCGTCCACCAGCACGCAGAATTTGTCCTGCACGTTGCCGATGATGTGCATGACCTGAGATTCGTTGGCGCGCGCGCGGCGCTTGTCGATGATGGCCAGATCCGTGTCGTCGAGCCGCTTCGCGATCGCGCGGGCGCGCACCACGCCACCGACGTCCGGGGATACCACGATCAGCTTGCGGTCCTTGCGCTGCTGCCAGATGTCGCCCAGCAAGATGGGCGAGGCATAGACGTTGTCGACGGGAATGTCGAAAAAGCCCTGGATCTGGTCCGCATGCAGATCGACCGTGAGCAGGTGCCGGATGCCCGCCGAGACCATCATGTTGGCGATGAGTTTCGCCGTGATCGGGACCCTGGCCGAGCGCACACGCCGGTCCTGGCGTGCATAGCCGAAGTAGGGCACCACCGCGATCACCTTGCGGGCCGAGGCGCGGCGCAGCGCATCGGTCATGATGAGCATTTCCATCACGTGATCGTTGGTGGGCGCGCTGGTGGTCTGGATGAGGAAGATGTCGCGACCGCGGACATTGTCCTCGATCTCGACCGTGACCTCGCCGTCGCTGAACCGGCCGACGGCGGCCTTGCCCAGCGGCACCATGAGGTGATTGGCGATGGCCTGCGCCAAGGGCCGGTTCGCGGTGCCCGAGAAGACCATGAATCTGGCGCCGTCGAGGCCAGGACCTTGCCCTTCGAATGTCATCGTCATTCCCATGTGGGGACAGCGATCCGCCGGCCCATGCGCGACGGATCATTGGCAACTGGCTGGGGCGCCAGGATTCGAACCTAGGAATGCGGGGATCAAAACCCCGTGCCTTACCGCTTGGCTACGCCCCAGTAAACTCCGTCAAACCGGTTGGACTCGCGTGGCGACCATTGCAGCCAGCCGCTCGTGCAACGGCGAGTGGTTGCGCCCGCGCGCAACCACCCCGGCACAACCGGCTGGGCACCGGCGCAACAGCGCCTGGGCCGTTTCGGCTCGCTCGAAGGCCGCAAAAGCAGCGCCGCCGCTTCCCGTGAGGCGGGCCGGCGCATGGCGCCCGAGCCAGTCCATCATCTGCGCAACCGCCGGATAGAGGCGACGCACCACCGGCTCGCAATCGTTGCGCCCGGCTCCTGCGAGAAAGTCGGCCATTTTCATGCGCGGGGTGTTTCTTGTCAAATCAGGCGCTTCAAACACCCGCGCGGTCGAAACGAGGACATCGGGCCAGACGATGAGATACCAAGACTCAGGGCATTCCACGGGAACGAGTCGCTCACCGACGCCTTCGCCCCAGGCGGCGTGTCCGCGCACGAAGACGGGCACATCGGCGCCCAGCGTCAAACCCAGCGCGGCCAGCTCATCCACAGAGCATCCCGTCTGCCAGAGATGGTTGAGCGCGACCAGGACGGTTGCGGCATCCGAGCTGCCACCGCCAAGGCCGGCCCCCTGGGGGATGCGCTTGCGGACCCGGATCCGCACGCCAGCCTGCACACCTGCATGGGCCTGGAGGAGGCATGCGGCGCGCGCCGCAAGGTCCTGATCCGGGGCGACGCCAGCCGCGCCTTCCAGCAGCTGGATCGCGCCATCCGCAGTCGGCTCGAGCATCACCTCATCGGCAAAATCGACGAACTGAAACAGCGTCTGGAGCTCATGATAGCCATCCGCCCGGCGCCCCAGCACATGCAGGAACAGGTTCAGCTTGGCGGGCGCCGGCCAGGCCGTCGCGCTCATCGCCCCGGCTCGTGGCACAGTTGCGCGGGATCGAGCTCCCAGCGTTCGATCAGCAGGCGCACCGAGCTCCCAGCGCGTTCGAGGCGCAACCGGGATGGCAAGGGAACGGCGCCCGCGGCATGATCCATAGCCTCGTAACGCACCGTCCACCCCGCCTGCTCGAGCACGCGCTGACCCGACTGCACGCGCCACTGCGCGGAGCCCGCCGTCGGATCGGGCAAGCCCAGCGCCCAGAAGCGCAAGGCCCGGACCGGCAAGGGATAGCCGAGCACGGCGGCGAGCACCGCTTCAGGCGCGGCCTGATATTCACGCCGTTCGCCGCGAGCCTCCACCACCACGTTTGCGTCGTCGCCCGCGATGCGCGCGCCGCCCGCGCCGAGCGGTCCCTCGGCGTTCAATCGATAACCGGCGCCGCGCTGCTCCCAGCGCAGCCGAAAGCTGCCCGACTCATCGGGAAGACGAAAGGCGACCCGCCCCTGCAGCGCCCAGTCATGGACGCACACCAGAGCCCGGGTCGCTGCGTCGGCGACCGTCGGGGGCGGCGGCTGCCGGGGCTTAAGGGGCGCGCATCCGGCGACGACCAGCGCAGCGGCACCCAGACCCAGCCGCACCGCGCCCGATGCGCTCATTCCTCACCATAACGCCGCAAGGTTTGCCGGAGGACCGGATGATCGGCAAAGGCCTCGCGGGCCTTTTGCCAGATCTCCCGCGCTTCGCCACGACGTCCCTGCCGCCAACGCAACTCTCCCAGATGCGCCGCCACCTCCGGGTCATTCAGCCGTTCATAGGCCTGGACGAGATAGCGATCCGCGGCATCCAGATCGCCCTGGCGGAAATACACCCAACCGAGACTGTCGAGCATGGCCGGATTGTCGGGGTCGCTGGCCAGCGCGCGCCGGACGAGATCCTCGGCCTCCTGCAGTCGATCGGTGTGGACCGCCAGAAAATAGCCCAAGGCGTTGAGGACCAGCGCGTCTTCCGGCTTGCTGGCGATCAAGGACCGCAGATCGGCCTCGGCGAGATCCAGGTTGCCGGCCTGCTCGGCCGCGAGCGATCGCCAATAGCGCAGATCGCGGTTGTCCGGATAGCGGTTCAATGCTTCGGTGAATACCGCCGCCGATTGATCGGGGACGCCGGCCCGGTAGAGCCATTCGCCCTCGCCTTGATACAGCGCCGGCGCAAGGCTGGGGTTGCGCTCGCGCAACTGGGCCAGATGGGCGCGCCCCGCCTCCATGCGGCCCAGATCGCCGAGCGTTTCCGCGATCAGCAATTGCGCCTGGATCACATGACTGCCACCGCTCACCTGGGACAGCCACTGCAGCGCGTTCTGCAGGCGTCCGCGCCGACGCTCGAGGATGCCGAGGTAGTAGTAGGCGTCCATGGACCGGTTGCCGCTTGCGGCCAGGCGCGACAGGTGGTCGAGGGCGGCATCGTCATCGCCCTCCTGCATCTTCAGCAGGCCCAGCGCGTACAACGCCTCGGGTTGGTTCGGGGCGGCTTTCAGGATGGCCTCGAACGACTGCGTCGCCTCCTCGAGGCGACCCAATTGCAAGAGGACACGGGCCTCGTCCAGCCGCAGTGCCTGGTCGTCGCCATGCTTGCGGACCACGGCCCGCAACTGCGCCAGTCCGGCCTCCGTATGGCCCTGGCGGATCTGGATCTGGGCCGCCAGGGCTTGAGCCTGGTACCAGTTCGGCGCCAGCTCGCGCGTTCGCACGATCGACTGCTGGGCCCGATCGAGGTCGCCGGCCATCAGGGCGAGCCGCGCATCGGCATAGTGGAATTCGGCCCATCCGGCGTATTGCCGGGCCAAGGGATCGAGCAACGCGAGCCGTGCCGGTCGATCGCGAACCTCTTCGGCGAGCACTGCGGGCAGATCCAGCAGGGCTTCCGCCTCGCCGTCCGGTTGCGCCGCCACCAGTTGCGCGAGCGCGCCGCCGGCTGCAGCGAGATCACCGGCGGTCAGCGCTGCGGAAAACCGGATCTGGAGAGGCGGCAGTGCAGCGGGGTCCTGACGATGCCAGCGGTCGGCCAGATCGGCGGCCAGCGTCAGATCGCCGGCTGCCAAGGCCGCCTGAGCGCCACGCTGCAGCAAATCCACATCGTCGGTGAGGGCCGCAGCCCGGGCATAGGCGCGCGCGGCTTCCGCCGGATTGTTCTCGCGCAGCAACCGCTCGCCGGTGAGCGCCCAGTACGTGGGGCTCTGCTCAGCCAGATCGGCGACCGGACGGGGGGGCGACGGGACCCGATCCCGGACCGGTGCGCCGGGCACGCAAGCGCACAGCAGCGGCAGCAATGCAAATCCCGCGTAGCGGGGCCAGCCAGAGATGTTCACGCCAGAAGCCGCCTCATACCCGTCCACATCAACGAAGCGATGGACTATAGCGTGCCGCCCCAAAGCGGCGCCACCGACCCGATTCTTGTCTTGCGACGACCGTTTGACGCAGAATCGCAGCTCTCGTTCGCCTCGCGCCCCGCAATGCCCCTTTTCAGCGTCGGACTCAATCACACCACCGCCGCCGTGCCGGTGCGTGAACGCATTGCCTATGCCGCAGGCGATGTGGCGCGGGCGCTGGCCGATCTGCGTGCGCAGACCGCCGTGGAGGAGCTGGTACTGCTGTCCACCTGCAACCGCACCGAAATCTACTTCAGAGCCGATGATGACGCGGCCGTCATCGACTGGCTGAGCCGCGATCGGCACATGCCGCGCGCCGAACTCGACAGCTGTCTTTACCGGCTCACCGGCGACGCCGTGGTGCGCCACCTGCTGCGCGTCGCGGCGGGCCTCGACTCCATGGTGGTCGGCGAGGCCCAGATCCTGGGCCAGCTCAAGCAAGCCTACGCGCTCGCGCTCGAGAACGGCCATGTCGGGCATGGACTGAATCGATTGTTCGCCTGCAGCTTCGCCACCGCCAAGCGGGTCCGGACCGATACCCTCATCGGCGCGCAACCGGTATCGGTCGCCTCCATCGCAACCGACCTCGCGCGGCGCATCTTCGCCAATTTTCACGACCATACCGCGCTCCTGGTCGGCGCCGGCCAGATGATCGGCCTGTGCACCCGGCACCTGCACACCCAGGGCGTCGGACGCATCATCATCGCCAATCGCGATGTGGGCCGCGCCGTGTCGCTGGCCCAGAGCGTCCGGGGCTTCGGCATCGGGCTGACCGATCTGGAAGCCCATCTGTCGGAGGCGGATATCCTGATCGCCTGCACGGCCAGCCCGGATCCGCTCATTCACCTGCCCGCGGTGCGCCAGGCCCTGCGGCGACGCAAGCATCGCCCCATGCTGATGATCGATCTCGGCATACCGCGCGACATCGACCCCGAGATCGCCCGACTCGACGATGTGTTTCTCTACACCCTCGACGACCTCGCCGCCGAGAGCCAGCACAACCGCGAGATCCGCTCCGAACAGGCCATCGTGGCCGAAGCCATCGTCGAGGAAGAAACCGAGCGCTTCACCCAGTGGCTCCGCAACCACGACCATCGTCGCTGGTTGCAGCAATGGCG
>PKCW01000303.1 GCA_002862965.1 Pseudomonadota bacterium | reverse complement strand
GTTCGAGGTTGAGGAGGACGTTGATGGCAAGGGATTTGGGGTCCGTCCGCGTCACTGCCGCAGAGATGGGCGACGTAAGCTCTTGCGCAAGCAGATACTCACTTGTTTAATGCTCTTGCTTTCGTATTGCGTGAGGTATCAGCCCCGGATTATCGTCGGGATCTAGCAGGGAGGGCTCATCGCCGCTCTTGCGTCCTTCCCTTTGCTTCTTGAGGCTGCATGCCGCGCGCGGGTCGCGACGCCTAGAACCGCCCCAAGCCTTTCGTCGGGGATTCCGGTGCGAACGACGTCCGTCGACCCCAGGAGCCAGTCCCTGCGGCCACGGCGGCAGCAAGCACCCCCGACGGTACGCGCCGCCAGAAACCACCGTCGCTCCCACAGCGCTGAGCGCCGGAAGGCCCCGGGAACGTGCGGCCCCTGGCGCGACGACACACGGTCGCGCCGAGGAACGCGCGGGGGCATCGGTGCCTTTGGCAGGTCACGCGTGGAGACGCCGCGACAAGGATCCCGGCCGGACGTGGCGCGAGTCGCTATAATGGCGCGCCGGATGTCACGCGCCAAACCATCGGACGACGAGATCCATCGTGCTCGACCCTCAGCCCTTGCCGAAGGTAATCGAAACACCGATCGCTCGTTATCGATCCGACGTGACGAGCGGATACCTGCTCCCCGATCCTGCGCAAGAGCGCGTCATCCAACGGCTCGACGCGTTGCACCATCGCCTGATCGCGACGCATCCCGGCCACGGCTGGGGCCAACGTCTGCGGAAAGCCATTGGCCGTCCGCGCTGGCCGGCGGTCGACGGACTCTACGTGTGGGGTGGGGTCGGGAGAGGCAAGACCTACCTCATGGACTGTTTCCACGAAAGTCTGCCTTTCCCGGAAACCCTGCGCGTCCACTTTCATCTGTTCATGGCACGCATCCATGAGCAACTGGCCGCGCACAAGGGAACGCCGGATCCGCTGCGGCCGATCGCCCGGGATCTCGCGAGCCGGGTCCGGGTCCTGTGCCTCGACGAATTCTTCGTTTCGGACATCACCGACGCGATGCTGCTGGGACGACTGCTGACGCACCTGTTTGCACAGGGGATCACGCTGGTCACCACATCGAACGTCGCGCCGGGCAATCTCTATCGCGACGGGTTGCAACGGGAACAATTCCTGCCGGCCATCGCGCTTCTCGAACGCAGGACCGCTGTCGTAGAAATCGCGCCCGGAGAAGATTTCCGCTTGCGCGCACGAACGGCGGCGCAGACCTACCATACCCCCGCGGATCCCGCCGGCGATGCCGCACTTGCCAGCCAGTTCGACCGCCTCTGCGTCCATCACCGCACCGACGAAGCGCACCTGACGGTGCAAGGTCGACGCCTCGAGGCTCGCGCGATCGGGCGCCACGTCGCCTGGTTCGACTTCGACGTGCTCTGCGGTCCGGGCCGCAGCCAGCGCGATTATCTGGAACTGGCCGAACGGTTCGAAACCTTGCTGATCAGCGGCATCCCCATCCTGGACGAACGCAAGGAGGACGCTGCGCGGCGGTTGATCCATCTCGTCGACGTGGCCTATGACCACCGCCTGGCGCTGTTCCTCACCGCCGAGACTGACGCCACCTCCCTGTACCAGGGGAAAAAACTGACTTTCGAGTTTGCCCGGACCGCCAGTCGATTGCAGGAGATGGCGAGCAGCGCCTACCTCGCCCAACACCATCGACCCTGACACACCCCCCGCCCGGATTGCCGTTCGAACTCTGCCGGAAACGCATCTGCGGCCGCTTGGCGTCCTCCGCTTCCAGATCCGGCGCCCACCCGAGGTCCGGCGCCTCCCGGCCACCCTACTTTGTAGTGGTCGCTTCAGAGGCGATCAATGCCCGCCTCGAACTCCTGAATACGCTGCTGATCCGGGGTCATGGCCTTGCTCTGCGGCGTGATGCCCTGACGTTCAAGCTGTAGCTGCTGAACCCAGCGACGCAGCACGGACTCGTGCGACACCAACGGGCCGACTGGCCTCGATAAGACTATAGCCCTTGTCGAGCACCAGACAGGCCGCCTGGACTTTGAACTCGGGGGAAAACGAACGACGTTGCCGACGTCCCCCCGCTACTGAAAGCGGGGGGACGTCGCTGCGACGTCCCCCCGCATTTGAGTAGCGGTGTGGTTTGGAGTCCAATCCCCCAGACGCAGGAGATTGGACGTGAAGAAGCGTTTTTCGGAAGAACAAATCATTGGTTTTCTGCGTGAGGCCGACGCCGGCATCGCGCACCGTCCAATCCGGCGGCGGCACCTGCGCGGCTGAGCGCGGCAGGCCCGACCCAGTCGCAGGCGCGGCGCCCGGGGCCTCCATCAGGAAGTGAAGAGCCTTGTCCTGCGCCGGCTCTGGCGCTTTTTTGCGTTCAGTCCTTCATCGCCGCATTGTCCAACGCCAACTCGGCATACATTCGCCTGGGTCCGGTTCCCGCTTCCAGATTCCGGGCCCGCCTGAGGTCCGACGCCTCCCGGCCACCCTTCGACTTCCGCGGGTAGTCCGTGGCGGGCTGATCCCGGCTTGACGGTGCAAATCCTTGATTGGCAGGCCGGCATGTCCCTCATCGAGAGTGACGATCTGCGTCCCTCGCAGAACGCCGACTTCTGCACCGAACCTCCGGGCGGAAAGATGCCAGTACGCTTGGCGTCTCCGGTGTCCGCGATCAGGGGGCTTAAGGCAGCGCCCTTGACAGCGCGCCGCCGGCCAGCCAACTTCCGAAATCGGGGCATCATCCAGCCATGGAGGGTCGAAGATGTCGTTGCCGGCTCATTTCCCGATCATGGTGTGGAATCCCGAGCGCGCCTGGGCGGCCGTCCGCGCTCTCAAGGCACGCATGGCGACGGCTCGAGGACAAGCCACGGCGTTCGACCTCTGCTTCGACGCGGCGCTGCCCGTCGCGGCCACGGCGTCGTTGCTGCCGGGCCGGGTGCGTGTTTTCCCCGATGGACGCTGGCGCAGCGCCGCCGCCCTGCCCGAATCGGTCAAGCAGATCTTCGACCTGCACCTGCCACTGGCCTCTTGCCCGCCAGGCCGGCGCCATGTCGTGGCCCATCTCGGCCAGAGCCTCGACGGCCGCATCGCGCCGGCGACGGGCTGCTCGGCGGGGCTGACGGGGCCAGAAAACTACGATCACATGCACCGGCTGCGCGCGCTGGTCGATGCCGTCGTCGTGGGCGCGGGCACGGTGCGCGCCGATGATCCGCGCCTCACCGTGCGGCGGGTGCCGGGCGAGCATCCCGCGCGGGTGGTGATCGACACCGAGGCGCGGCTCGGCGGCGACTTTCGCCTGTTGCACGACGGCGTGGCGCCGGTCGTCTATTGTCATGCCCGTGATGTCGCGCCCAATGCGAGTCTGCCGGCGCACGTGTTGCAACTGGCGATCCGCCGCGGGCCGGAGGGTCTGGATCTCGCCGACCTGCTGGACGCGCTGGCGGCGCGGGGCTGGTCGCGCGTGCTGGTGGAGGGCGGCGGCGTGACGGTCTCGCGTTTTCTGGCGCAGGGCTGCCTCGACCGGCTGCAGATCACCGTGGCGCCGGTGCTGCTCGGCGCCGGCCGGCTGGGCATCGACCTCGCCGGCGGGCTGTGCGAAGGGCGCCGCCGGCTGCCGGTGCGGCGTTATCTGCAGGGCCCGGATGTGCTCTTCGAACTGGATGTGTCATGTCCCTGAGTGCGCCGGTCGCGTTGTGGGTGCTGGCGCCGGGCCAGGCGGCGTTGCGCCCGGCGACGCTGCTCGAGGCGCCGGAGGCCGTTGCGTTGCGCGCCCGCTTCAGCGGCATCAGCCGCGGCACGGAGAGTCTGGTATTCCAGGGCCGCGTGCCGCCGGGCGAATGGGCGCGCATGCGCTGTCCGTTTCAGGAAGGCGCGTTTCCCGGCCCGGTCAAATATGGCTACAGCCTGGTGGGACAGGTGGCGAGCGGGCCGGAGCAGGGCCGCTGGGCGTTCGCGCTGCACCCGCATCAGGATGAGTGCCGGCTGCCGCCCGAGGCGGTGCACTGGCTGCCCGTCGATCTGCCGCCGCGCCGGGCGGTGCTGGCCGCCAACATGGAAACCGCCGTCAATGCGCTGTGGGACGGCGGCGTGCGCGTCGGCGATCGCGTGACGGTGGTGGGCGGCGGCGTGGTGGGCCTGCTGGTGGCCTACCTCTGCGCGCGCATCGCGGGTACCCGCGTGAGTCTGGTGGACACCAACCCGGCGCGTGCGGCGCTGGCGCGGCATCTGGGGCTGATCTGGGCCGGCGGGGACGCCGAACCGCCGCGCGAGGCGGACGTGGTTTTCCACGCCAGCGGCGCGCCGGAGGGGCTCGTGGCCGCACTGGCCTGCGCCGGTTTCGAGGCGCGCGTGGTGGAGCTGAGCTGGTACGGCGACCGGCCGGTGACGCTGCCTCTGGGCGAGGCCTTCCACGCGCAGCGGCTCGCGATCCGGGCCTCCCAGGTCGGGCACGTCGCCGCCTCCCGCCGCGCGCGCTGGAGCGCCGGCCGGCGTCTGGCGCTGGCGCTGGAACTCTTGCGCGATCCGGTGCTGGATCAGCTGCTGGAATCCGATTGGCCCTTCGCCGACGCGCCGCGGGCCTTGGCGCGGGTCTGCGGCGAGCCCGGCGCGCTGTGCCAGGTGCTTCGCTACGATTGACAATTCAAACCGCTGCGCCGCATCGGACGGCGTTGGAGCACTCGCCATGTATGGCATGACCCTGACCAATCACCTCATGATCGCCCACCGCATGCACGGCGCGCGTTTCGGCCCGGCGCAGCGGCTGCACGGCGCGACGTTCGAAGTGGAACTGACGCTGTTCGCCGATCGGCTCGATGCCGACGGCGTGGTGGCCGACATGGGGCAGGTCGCGGCGCTGCTGGCCGACGTGCTGGCGCCGCTCGACTACCGCGATCTCGATGAACTGCCGCGCTTTGCCGGGCGCAACACGACCACCGAGGTGCTGGCGGCGGCGATCCATGCCGATGTCTGCGCGGCGCTGCGCGCCGGCGCCCTGGGCGCGGACGAGGCCGCGCGCGTGGTTCAGGTGCGGGTGGTGCTGCGGGAAAATCCGCGGGCCTGGGCCAGCTTCGAGGGACCCTGCGCGCCATGAACTGGCACTGGGCCGTGCCGGGACCGCTGGAGCAGGCGACCGGCGGCTATCGCTACGACCGCGAGATCGTGGCCGGACTGCGCGCGCTGGGCGTGTCGATCACGGTGCACGCACTGGCCGGGCGGCATCCGGACCCCGATGCGCTGGGGCGGGCCGCCGCCGCGCGGGCCTGGCGCCGCAGCGCCGGCTCGGCCGAGGGCCTGATCATCGACGGGCTGGCCCTGCCGGCGTTTGCGCCCCTGCTCACGGCCCAGGGCGCCCGCGGGCCGGTCATCGCCCTGATGCATCATCCGCTGGCGCTGGAGACGGGTCTGGCATCGGCGCTGGCGCGGCGCCTGGACGTGGCCGAACGCGCGGCGCTCGCACGGGTGGACGCCGTGGTGGTGACCAGCCCGGCGACCCGCGCGCTCGTGCTCGAACGGGGCGTGGCGCCGGCGCGGGTCCACGTCGCCCGTCCCGGCACGGCGCGACCGGCAAGGCACCTGCCGCGGCCGCCCCGGCGCGGCCCGGTGAATCTTTTGTGCGTCGCCACGCTCACGCCGCGCAAGGGTCATCTGCGCCTGCTCCGGGCCCTGCGCGGCGTGCGGCAAGCCGCTTGGCGTCTCACCTGCGTGGGCGGGGCGCGTGACGACCGAACGGCGCGGCGCATCCAGGCGCGCCGTGACCGGACCGGCTGGCGCGATCGGGTGCGCTTGACCGGCGAGGTGGCGCCCGCGACGCTGTCCCGGCACTACCGGCAGGCGGACCTGTTCGTCTTTGCCTCGCATCTCGAGGGCTACGGCATGGCTTTGGCCGAGGCGCTGGCGCACGGCCTGCCGGTGGTGACGACCCGCGGCGGCGCCATGGCCCGTACCGTTCCCGCCACGGCGGGGCTGCGTGTGCCGGGCCATCCGCCTTGCCTGCGGCGGGCGCTCATGCACGCGACGCACCATGCCGCCCGGCGCCGGCATTGGGCGGCGCAGGCGCGCCGGCAACGGCGGCGTCTGCCGCAATGGGACGAGACGACGGCGGTGTTTCGCCGGCTGATGGGCATGACGACGGCGGGGGTGTCGCATGGCTGAGGCCATGGCTGCGGGCGCCGGCTTCGATGCCGACTGGCTGCGCTGGCGCGAACCCGCCGATGCCGATGCGCGTGATCCGGATCTGCTCCGCGACTGGCTCGCCGGCCTGCCGGACGGGGGCCGGGTGGTCGAACTGGGCGCGGGGACGGGCGCCCTGCTGCGCGCCTGCCTGCCCCACCTGCGTGGCGCGGTGCACTGGCAGGCGCTGGAGGCCGATGCCGGCCTGATCGCGCGCGCCGAGGGACGGTTGCACTCATGGGCCGGCACACAGCCCGGCTGGGCCGTGGAAGATGGCGTTTCCACCACGCTGCGCGGGCCGGTGGGTCGCTGCGTGCTCGATTGGCGCTGCACCGATCTGGCCGCGGGCGTGCCGGACCTCGAGGGCGCCGATGCCATCGCCGCCAGCGCCTGGGGGGATCTGGTGTCGTGGCGCTGGGCCGCGCGCTGCGCGGCGCAGGCGGCTGCGGGCGGCATGCGCTCGGTCTATCTGGCGCTGAACCTGGTGGACGGCGCGGCGTTTGCGCCCGCAGACCCGCTCGATGGCGTCCTCGACCGGGCGTTCGCCGCCCACATGCGCCGCGACAAAGGCTGCGGGCCGGCGCTCGGTGGCGCCGCTGCGCCGGGCTGGTCGCTGGCGCTCAGCCGGGCGGGTTATCGGGTGCGCGGCGCGTCCAGCCGCTGGGCGCTGGGCCCGGCCCATCCCCTGCTGACGGCGGCCTGGCTGGAAGGCTATGTGCGGGCGGCCTGCGAACAGGCGCCGCCCCTGCGCGCGTCCGCCGGGCCCTGGCTGCGCGCGCGGCTCGCCCAACTGGCCCGCGGCACGCTGCGCGTCGCGGTGAACCACGCGGATCTGCTGGCATGGCGGGATTGACGCCACCCGTGCCGGTCGCGCTGCGCCGTGAGGTGCTCGCGAGCCTCGCAGGCGCGCTCGCGCTGGGCCTGCTCATCGCGACATTCTGGGCCGATGCAGCCGCGGGTGCCCGCCGCTTCGGGCTGCTCATGGCGCTGGCCGCGCTTTGGATCTGGCGGCGCCTGCCCGAGCATGCCCCGCACCACCGCTGGGGCTTGGCCAATCAGGTCACCGCGGCGCGCGGCTGGTTGTTGCTGCTGTGGCTGGCG
>PKCW01000131.1 GCA_002862965.1 Pseudomonadota bacterium | reverse complement strand
AACCTCGCCGGCGGGCTGAAAATGCCGGGCGGCTTTCCGGGTTTCTGAGCATGTCGCTGTTTGCGCCGCCGCTGAACCGCCTGATCGACGCCTTGCGCCTGTTGCCGGGTGTGGGGCCGAAATCCGCCCAGCGCATGGCGTTTCACCTGCTCGAAAAGGATCGCGACGGCGCCATGGCGCTGGCCGGCGCGCTGCGCGACGCCATCGAGATCCTGCATCATTGCCGCGATTGCCGCATGTATTGCGAGGGCGACCGCTGTCCCATCTGTCGGTCCAGCCATCGCGACGAGGCGCTGCTGTGCGTCGTGGAGACGCCGGCCGATGTCGTGGCCATCGAAAACGCCGGGTTCTACCGCGGCAAATATTTCATCCTGATGGGCCATTTGTCGCCGCTCGACGGGATCGGGCCGGCGGAGCTGGGCCTCGATCGTTTCGCCGAGCGCCTGGCCCAAGGGGTGGGCGAGGTGATCCTCGCCACCAACCCGACGGTGGAGGGCGAGGCCACGGCCCACTATCTGGCCACCCAGGCGGCGCAGGCCGGGGTGCGCGCCAGCCGCATTGCGCACGGGGTGCCGATGGGCGGCGAGCTGACCTACGTCGACAGCGGCACGCTGTCCCATGCGTTCAGCGGGCGTCACCGGGTCGTGCAAGATGACGCGGGCTCGGCAACGGAATCGTTTTGACCAGGGCAAGGTGATCAGGAGAACGTCGCATGGCCGAATGTCTGTTTTGCCGCATCGTCCGGGGCGAGCTGCCCGCCCAGATCGTGCACGAGACCGATGCGGTGATCGCATTCCGGGATCTGCACCCGCAGGCGCCGACGCATGTCCTGGTGATCCCGCGGCGCCACATCGCGACCCTGAACGATCTCACGGCCGATGATGCGCCGCTGATGGGCGAGATCGCGCTGGCGGCGCAAGAGGTTGCGCGCCTGGAAGGCATCGCCGAGCGCGGCTATCGCACGATCATGAACTGCAATCTGGCCGGCGGGCAGACGGTGTATCACATCCATCTGCATGTCCTGGGCGGCCGCCAGATGACCTGGCCGCCGGGTTGATCGATTCGCGGACCGGTCGGATCGGGCGCACCGCGAGTCCAGGCGAGAACACAATGGACGACGAGATCTTCGACCGCATTCTCAGCCGGCTCGAGCACTCGGTGCCGGCGCCCGCGCCGGGTTGCCTGCATGCGTTTCCCGGGGCGCTCAATCTCCCGCTGGACCTCTTGCCGGTGCCGCTGGAGCGGCTGCGGCCGGCCGCCGTGCTGGTTCCCATCGTGCGTGATCCCGAAGGGCCGCGCGTGTTGCTGACGCAGCGCAACGCCCACCTGCGCCATCACGGCGGGCAGATCAGCTTTCCGGGCGGCGGCGCCGAGCCGGAGGATGCCGACGCGGCATGGACGGCACTGCGCGAGAGTGAGGAAGAGCTGGGGCTGCCACCGCGTCAGGTGCAGGTGGCGGGCTATCTCGACCCGCATGTGACGGTGAGCGGGTTTTGCATCACCCCCGTGGTGGGTCTGTTGCCGCACGCCGTCACGCTGCGGCCCGATCCTGCGGAAGTCGCCGAGATCTTCGAGGTGCCGCTCGGCTTTCTGCTCGACCCCGCCAACCACCAGCGACGCACCGCGACGGTTCAGGGTCGGGAACTGGTCTATCACGCCATTGCCTACGGACCGTGGAACATCTGGGGCGCGACGGCCGCCATGATCGTCAATCTCGCGGAGAAACTCCGCCTGGCGACGCCGGACTCCGGCCATGGATGAACTGCTGCACGTGATGGCGCGACTGCGCGATCCCGAGGGCGGCTGCGCCTGGGACCGGGCGCAGGACTTCCGCTCGCTCATCCCCTATCTGCTGGAAGAAAGTTACGAGGTCGCCGACTTGCTGGAGCAAGGCGAGCCGGACGCCGATGCGCTCCGGGGCGAACTCGGCGACCTGCTGTTCCAGGTGGTGTTTCACAGCCGCCTCGCCGAGGAGCGCGGCTGGTTCGATTTCGGCGCGGTTGCCGCCGGGATGGCGGACAAGCTCGTGCGACGTCATCCGCACGTCTTTGCGGACCCCGACCTCGGCCACGATTCGGCGCGGTGGGATGCGATCAAGGATGAGGAACGGCAGGCGGCCGGCGCGTCTGGCGGCGTGCTGGCCGATGTTCCGGCGGCCCTGCCGGCGCTGATGCGCGCGCAAAAGCTGGGACGGCGGGCGGCCCGGGTGGGATTCGACTGGCGCACGACCGCGGCCGTGCTGGCCAAGGTGCGGGAAGAGCTCGACGAACTGGAAGCGGCACTGGCCGAGGAGGAGCCCACCGAGCGGGTCGAGGAGGAACTGGGCGATCTGCTCTTTGCCGTCGCGCAGGCAAGCCGCTTTCTCGCGCTGGATGCCGAGATGGCCTTGCGGCGGGCCAATGCCAAGTTCGAGCGCCGCTTTGGATGGATCGAGGCGGAACTGGCGCGGGAGGGCTTGCGCCCCGCGCCTGCGCATCTGGCGCGCATGGAAGCGTTGTGGAATCAGGTCAAACAAGACGAACGCGCGGGCTCGACGGAGCCGGGGAGCGAGCATGCGTGATGGGATGACGAGGCGGCGGGCGCTCTGCGCCGTGCTGCTGGCCAGCGGCCTGACGCTGTCGACGGCGGGCGCCGATGAGCTGCACTACAACCTGATCAGCCTCACCGGCGAGGCGCGCGAGGAAGTGCCCAACGACTGGATGCGGGCCGTTCTGGCACTGGAAGTCAGGGATCGGGACCCGGCGCGGCTCGCACAGGCCCTGAATCGCCGTGTGGCGCAGGCCTTGGCGAAGTCGCGCGCATTTGCCGAGGTCCGCCTGCAAAGCCAGGGCTACCAGACGTTTCAGGAAACGGATGACAAGGGCCGGTTCGTCACATGGCGCGGGCAGGCGCAGATCGCGGCCGAGAGCGCCGACTTCGAGCGCTTGGGCGCGCTCATCGGCGCGCTCCAGGCCGATGACCTCGTGGTGCAGGCCATCGATTTCACCGTGTCGCCCAAGCGCCGGCAGGAGGTCGAGGACGCGCTGACGCAGTCGGCGATCGGCGCCTTTCGCCAGCGCGCCCGTCTTGTGCAACAGTCGCTGAACGCGCCTGGCTTTCGGGTCGTGGATCTTCAGATTGACGGCGGGCCGGAGGCCGCACCCTACCGGTCGGCGATGCGCATGATGAGCGCCGCCAAGCAGGACGCCGTGCCCCTCGAGACGCAATCGGGTACCACGGCGCTGGTTGTGCGTGTCAACGGGCGGGTGCAACTCGATCCGTGACTGCGCTGCGGCCAACGTCAGGCGCGCACCGCGAGCGTTCCCGCATGTCCAATCGCTGAATACGCCGCGCCGCCGCGCGCCGAAAAGATCGCCAACCTGAACCCAAGGAGCCTGCTGATGAAGATCGACATTGGAATCCCCGAATCCGAGCGCGCCGGCATCGCGCAGGGATTGTCCCGGCTTCTCGCCGACACCTACACGCTGTATCTGAAGACGCACAATTTTCACTGGAATGTGACCGGTCCCATGTTCCAGACCCTGCATCTCATGTTCGAGACCCAGTACAACGAACTCGCGCTGGCGGTCGACCAGATCGCCGAGCGCATCCGTTCGCTGGGCTTCCCGGCGCCGGGGACATACAAGGCCTTTGCCGAACTCGGCAGCATCCAGGAAACCGATGGCGTCCCCAAGGCGACGGACATGATCCGTCTGTTGGTCGAGGGGCAGGAAGCCGTGGTACGCACCGCGCGAGCGCTGTTCCCGGCGGTGGAATCGGCGAGCGATGAGGCGACCGCCGACCTGCTCACGCAGCGCATCCAGGTACACGAAAAGACGGCCTGGATGCTGCGCAGTCTGCTCGACACCTGACGCTCTCGCAGTCCGCCTTTTCGTCGTTGCCATCGCCCCGCTCGCACGGGGCGATTTTTTTGGCGCCGGCTCAGCCGGGATCGGCAGCTGCCCGGGTCCGTGGCGCGCGGGCGAGGGGCGCGCTCAGGAGATAGGCTGCCAGGGCGAGACCCACGGACAGCAGATAGGGCGCTTCTGTTTCCAGCGCGTGGGCCCCGATGACATAGCTCAGCGTGCCGACGGCCAGTGCCGCGTAGGCGCTTGGTCTGGCGCCCACGCGCGGCAGCCACAGCCCGAAGACGAGCAGGACCAGGATGCCCGCCGTGCCGAGCGCGGAGGATTCCTGCACCAGGGCATAGATGCTGTCGCTGGCCAGCGCGATGGCATAGGCGAGGATGCCGAACAGCACCACGGCCGCGCGATCCAGCCGCACCCGGCCGCTTTCGTGTACCTGCGGAAACAACGGCGCCACCACGTTGTGGGCGAACAGCGATCCGGCGACCAGCAGCGCACCGGACAGGGTCGAGAGGATGGCCGAGACGAGGGCGCCGAGAAACAGGATGTAGAGCGGCAACGGCAGATACCGCTGCGCGAACAGCGACAGCACTTGTTCGGACTCGCGGTCCGGCCCGAGGAAAGCGCCCGCACCGAGGCCGATCATCATCGGCAACAGCCCCAGCACCAGATACAGCGCCCCGGCGCCGACCGTGGCGCGCGCCGCGAGCCGGGCCCCGCGCATGGACAGCGCGCGCGAGGCCAGCTCCTGCGCGGCGATGGTGGAGAAGATGGGAATGGCCAGCGTTTCCAGCACATCGAGCGCGCTGCGGTTATGGGTCGGATCGAGCCGAGCGAGCGGCTGTGCGATCAGTTGCTCGGCCCCGCCCAGCGCGATGAAGACGCTGAACAGGGCCACGATCCCGGCGATGAGGACGATGCCCTGCACCAGATCGGTGACCGCATCGGCCCACATGCCCCCGATGGCGGTATAGAGGATCACCACCACCGCGGCGAGCGTGATGGCCACCAGCAGACCCACCTCGCTCACCGAGGCCAGGATTTGCCCGAAAGCGCGGATCTGGGCCGCGGCCCACATGACGGACGAGGGAATCATGATGAGCGCGGCCAGGCGCTCGACACCGACGCCCCAGCGCGCGCGGAACAGATCCGCCAGCGTGATCAGCCCGCGTCGCCAGAGGCCGGCCGCGAAGAACAGCCCGAAGGCGACGATGCCGAGTGTGTAGCCGAAGGGGTCGGCCAGCACCCCGGACATCCCTTCGGCGTAGGCTTCGCCGGCAGCGCCCACGCAGGTCTCGGCGCCATACCAGGTGGCGAAGACGCTGAAGGTGCCGAGCCAGGGGCCGAGGCGGCGCCCGGCCAACAGGTAATCGGCTTCGTTGCGCACACGGCGCGCGAACCAGGCCGCCACGACGAGCTGCGAGACGACGTAGGCCAGGATGCAGGCCAGGACGAGGTTCATGGGCGTGTGCAGCGGCCGGCGACGGCGCGTGGCGCCGCGAAGAAGGCATCAGGCCGGCGGGGAAGCGGCGGATCCCGCATCATCGGCTGCGCGCACGGTTGCGCCCATCGCGCCGCGCCGCGGGTTCCGCCGTCGGTGCGTGCATGGCGCTCAGAACGGGATGTCGTCGTCGATGTCGCCGTTCAGGCCGCCGGCGGACCCCGATCCGGGCGATTGATCCCAGTCATCGTGGGCCGGGCGACGCGGCTGGCTGGTCGCGCCCCGGCCGGCACTGCCGCCCCAGTCGCCGCCTTCATCGCCATGACCGCCGGCGCTGCGCGCGCCGCCCTCGGACCGGCCGTCGAGCATCTGCATCTCGTTCGCCACGACCTCGGTCGTGTAGCGGTCGTTGCCGTCCTTGTCCTGCCACTTGCGGGTTTGCAGCCGGCCTTCCAGATAGACCTTGGAGCCCTTGCGCAGATATTGCCCGGCGACTTCGCCGAGCCGGCCGTAGAGCGTGACGCGGTGCCACTCGGTGCGCTCGGTCCGCTCGCCGGTCTGGCGGTCGTTCCACGTCTCGGAGGTCGCGATGCGCAAAGAGGCGACCGACGAGCCGCTGGTGGTGGTGCGCACTTCCGGGTCGGCGCCGAGATTGCCGATGAGGATGACTTTGTTGACCGAACCCTTGGACATCGACTTTCCCTCGTGAACATGGCGGTGCGCGCGCCCAGCGGCGCGATAGCCATCATCTTAGCACCGACGATCGGCGTGGTTGCTCAGGTTCCGACGGCGCGCGCGCCGATGACGCCCCGGCCGTTCTGCATCGACAGATGACGCAGGGGCCAGCTCAGCGCCAGCCAGAGCAGGCACAGCAGGGCGTGCAGCTCGAACAGGCTTTCAGGGCCCCAGCGGCTGACCAGCATGCCGCCCAGGATGCCGCCGCTGAAGGCACCCAGGAACTGCGCCGTGGCATATACGCCCATGGCTGCGCCCTTGGCCTGGGCGGGCGCTGCCTGCGAGACGAGTGCCGGCTGGGCGGCCTCCAGGACGTTGAAGCCGGTGAAGAACAGCCACAGCATCAGGAGCAGGACGATCCAGTGATGCGGTGCCCAGAGCAGGCCGAACTGGGCGCCGCCCACCAAGGCGATGCTGGCCAGGAACACCGAGCCAGCGCCACGGCTGCTGCGCATCACCAAGGGCGCCATGGCGACGAAAGCCGCCAGCATGACCGGCAGGTAGATCTTCCAATGATCGCCGGGGTTCAAGCCCATCTGGTCCTTGAGCAGGGCCGGGATGGCGACGAAGCTCGCGGTCAGGATCAGATGCAGCAGGAACACGCCCAGATTCAGCCGCCAGAGCAAGGGATCCGTCAGATGGCTCCAGTCGCGGGCCGGACGGTGCGCTGGGTCGGTGCCGGGCGGCGCGGGCAAGCGCCAGACGACGAGCAGCGCGACGCCCGTCAACGCGGCTGTGAGCAGAAAGATTCCCCGGACCCCCATCGCCCGATCCAGGACGGGCCCGAGGAACATCGACAGTGAAAAGGAGGTGCCGATGGTGACGCCGACGATGGCCATCGCCTTGGTGCGCTGTGCAGGAGACGTGAGATCGGCGAGCAGGGCGCTCAGGACGGCCGAGATGGCGCCGGCGCCCTGCAGGGCGCGCCCCAGGATGATCGCCTCGATCCCCGGGCCCAGCGCCGCAATCAGGCTGCCGATGCCGAACAAGGCAAGGCCGATCAGCAGCATGGGCTTGCGCCCGAAGCGATCCGAAAGACTGCCGAAGGGAATCTGCAGAAGCGCCTGGGTGAGTCCGTAGATGCCCAACGCGAGGCCCAGCTTGAACGGCGTTGCGCCGGGCAGGTCGCGGGCATAGAGCGCCAGCACCGGCAACACCATGAACAAGCCCAACATGCGCAGGGCATAAAGGCCGGCGATCTGCAGACTGGCGGCCCGCTCGGCGGGACTCATGCGCTCGAGGGTGGAGGCGGCGGAAGGCAAGGTATGTGCTCCTTTGCCCGGGG
>PKCW01000036.1 GCA_002862965.1 Pseudomonadota bacterium | reverse complement strand
CCATGTCGCCTATCACATGCCCGAAATCAACGCGCTGTTCTGCGGCGATACCTTGTTCGGCGGCGGTTGTGGCCGTCTGTTCGAGGGCACGGCCGAGCAGATGCACCGGTCTCTCGGGCGGCTGGCCGCCCTCCCCGCAGAAACGCAGGTCTATTGCGGTCACGAATATACGATCGCGAACCTCGCCTTTGCACTCACGGTCGAGCCCGACAATGGCGATCTGCTGCTGCGCCGCGAGGCCGAGGCGTCGAAGCTGTCGGACGGACAACCCACGCTGCCCAGCCGTGTCGAGATCGAGAGACGCACGAATCCATTTTTGCGGACGACCACGCCGTCGGTGCGTCTCGCCGCCGAGACTCACGCGGGCCGGATCTTGCCCGATGACGTCGCGGTGTTTGCGGCGCTGCGACACTGGAAGGATCATTTCCGCGCATGAAGCAGCGTCAGTTCATCGCCGTGAGCCGTCGCTCCGCGTCCCTCGAGGCGGAGCGCACCGGCCGCATCAAATGGCTGACGATCGGTTGTTCCTGTCTGGGGATGCTGGGGTGCAGCACACATCATCCCGGGACCGCGCGGACGGCTCCGGCCGCGGACCCGACCGTCCGGGTTGCCACAGTGCCCCCGCAGCGCCGCGCGTCTGCCGTTCCCGACCGTCCGCTCGGGAGTGTCCGTTCGCCCTCCCCGCAGAGCGGCGACGAACTCGTGTTTCATTCTCTGCTGGACGCGAGCGCTGCCGAAGCCTTCTCCCCATCCGCCGAATTGCGCACGGGGGCGGCAGACCGGGCCATCTGGGATCGGCTGCGGGGCGGGTTCGCACTGCACTTCGATGATCGCCCGTCCATTCGACGGGAAATCGACGCCTTCAGCGCGCGAACCCTGGAACGCAATCTGGCGCAGTCCTCCGAATACCTTTATCTCGTGCTCGAGGAAGTCGAACGTCGTGGGATGCCGGCGGAGATCGCCCTGTTGCCCCTGGTGGAAAGCGGCTACAACCCGGCGGCCATTTCACCGGGAAAGGCAGCCGGACTGTGGCAGTTCCTGCCGCAGACGGCGCGCAATTTCGGGCTGAAGCTCACGCAGTCCTATGACGGCCGTCATGATGTGATGGCGTCGACACGCGCTGCGCTGGACTATATGGACCACCTGGGCGACATGTTCGGCGGCGACTGGTTGTTGGCACTGACCGCCTACAACACTGGCGAGGGAACCTTGCAGCGCTGGATCGAAAAGAATCGCCAGGAAGGCAAGCCGACCGATTTCTTTGCGCTGCCGATCCCGCCCCAAACCCGCCGCTACGTTCCTCGCCTCATGGCGATGCGCGAGATCATCGACAATCCGCGGCGCTACGGCGTCGAGTTGCCGGACGTCCCGAATCGGCCCGTGCTCGACAGCGTCGACGTCCGCGGTCGCCTCGACCTCGCCGCCGTTGCCGATGCGGCAGATCTGAGCCCGTCCCAGGTCCTGCGCTACAACCCGGCGATCCAGGCAAAAACCAGAACGGCCTTGTCGGCACCCCTGCTCCTGCCCGCCGCCCATGCGCGCCGGTTGCAGCAGTATCTGGACGATCCGCACCAGATGGAACTCGCGCAGTACAAGTACAGTGAGCCCGCCCCGCAGATCGCCGTGGAAACGGCGCAGGATCTGCGTGAGGAAGCCGTTCGCGTGCTCGAGACGCCGGCCCATTCCGAGCGGACGACGCGGACCCATGTGGTTCGCTCCGGCGACTCGCTCTATTCCATCGCCAGGGCACACGGGATCGATTCCGCCGAGCTGGCGAAACTGAACAAGTTGTCACCCAAGGCGACCCTGAAGATCGGCCAGACGCTGCGGGTCACGGCGGTTGAGCGTGACGAGCGAAAGCGCGCGGGTTCCCGCCCCTCGAGCTACGCCGTCCGCCCGGGGGACTCCCTCGGCGCGATAGCCGACCGCTTCGGGGTCAGCGTTGCACAACTGGCATCGTGGAACGGTATCGCGCCGAACAGCGTGCTGCGTCCCGGTCAGCGTCTTGCCGTGAGCGCTCCGGAAGGTTCACGCCGGTCCGTCGCCGATGGTTCCGGGTGATATCATGGCGCGCTTTAGTTGACTGACATCCAACCAAGGGTGGATCCATGGGATTTTTGAGCGGAAAACGCGCACTGATCGTCGGTGTGGCCAGCAATCGGTCCATTGCCTGGGGCATCGCGCAGGCCATGCGGCGCGAAGGCGCGGAGCTGGCCTTCACGTATCAGGGCGACAAGCTGAAGTCCCGGGTCGAGGAAATGGCGACCGAATGTCAGTCGTCACTGTGCTTCCCTTGCGACGTGGCCGATGATGCCCAGATCGATACCCTGATGGCGGAACTCGGGTCCCGGTGGGACGGTCTCGACATTCTCGTGCATTCGGTGGCTTTTGCGCCCCGCGAACAACTCGAAGGGCGGTTCGTCGACAGCGTCACGCGCGAGGGTTTCCGCATGGCCCATGACATCAGTGCCTACAGTTTCGCGGCGCTGGCCAAAGCGGCCTATCCGTTGATGAAAGATCGCAAAGGCGCCTTGCTGACCATGACCTATGCCGGCGCGGTACGGGCCATTCCCAACTACAACGTCATGGGCCCGGCCAAGGCCAGTCTCGAGTCGTGTGTCCGGTTTCTGGCCCAGGACCTGGGGCCGGAGGGCATCCGCGTCAATGCCATCTCGGCGGGCCCGATCAAAACGCTGGCGGCGGCTGGGATCAGCGGCTTTCGAGGCATGCTGGGCAAGGCGGAAGAGGCCTCGCCGCTGCGGCGCAACGTGACCATCGAAGAGGTGGGTAACGTCGGTGCCTTCCTGTGCTCCGATCTGGCCTCCGGGATCACCGGCGAAATCACCTACGTCGATGCCGGCTACAACATCCTCGGACTGATCGCCTGAGCGGCATGGCGGCGGCGGTCAACCCGCCGCCAGACGTCGCTGACGCGCGTCGGGGGGTTCGGCGAGAACCTCCGCTTCCCCCTCGAGCCGAGCCACGATGACGGCGCCGGTGCTGTCGCCGAAGACATTGACTGCGGTACGGCTCATGTCCAGCACGCGATCCACTCCCAACACCAGCCCCAGCGCCTCCAGCGGCAAGCCCAGCACAGACAGGATCATGGCAATAGACACCAGACTTGCCGAGGGGATCCCGGCGACGCCCATGGAGGTCAACAGCGCAATGGCGAGCACGACGATCTGTTGCGACAGCGTGAGATCGATCCCGTAGAGCTGGGCCACGAACAGGACCACGACGCATTCGAACAGGGCCGTGCCGTCCATGTTCACCGTGGCACCGATCGGGATGACGAAACCGGCCGTCCGCGGGCTGACCCCGGCCCGTTCTTCCAGGCATTTCAGGGTCAAAGGCAGCGTGGCGGCCGATGAGCTCGTCGAAAATGCCATCAGCAGGGCGGGCAGCATGGCTTGGAAATGGCGCCGGGGCGAGACGCCGGCGACGAAACGCAACAGCAAGGGCAGGGTCACCGCGAGGTGAACCGCAAGGCCGGCCAGCACGGTGGCCATGAACCAGAGCAGCGGCCCGACCGCGTCCAGACCGGTACGGGCGGTCATGGCGGCAACCAGGGCGAATACCCCGACCGGGGCGAGGCGCATGATCCCGCCGGTGATGAGCAGCATCACCTGATTCAGGCCCGTCCAGAAATGTACCTGAGCCTCGGCGGCTTTTCCGCGTAACTGCCGCAGCGCCAAGCCGAAGAGCAGACTGAAGACGATCAGGCCGATGAGTTGTCCTTCCGCCGCGGCCTTGACGAGATTCGTCGGGATCAGCCGTTGCAGGAAGAGGGATAGCTGCTGCGAACCGGAAAGCGCCGCAGGATCGATGTCTGGCGGCAGCGGCGGCAGACCGATCTGGATGCCCAGTGGTACCCCGTCGAGTTCGCCGGGGCGGATCGCATTGGCAAGCGCAATGCCCACGGTGACGGCAATCAGGCCGCTGCCGACATAGAATCCCAAGGTGAGCCAGCCCATCCGGCCGATGGCCGCATGCGACGCGTGCTGCGTCAAGCCCGCGATGATCGAGGCAACGATCAACGGCACCACGAGCATCTTGAGCGCATTCAGGAACAGGTCGCCGGTCTGTGCGAATGCGGCAACGAGCCAACCGGCCAGAGGCGACTCACTCCCCGTCAACGTCGATCCGATCGCCCCGCCGGCCAACAAGGCCGCGAGGATTTGCCAGTGCATCGGCCAGCGTCCCGGGCGGGGCATGCGAGCGGATCCTTACAGGCGATCGGTATGGGTTTTGATGGTGACGGTGTCCTTGAGCGCATCGATGTAGGCGGCGAGTTCCTGGTCGCCGATCAGGTTGCCGTACCGCTCCTTCATCTGCGCCTGAGCTTGTGCGTCCAGTTCGCTCGCTGCGCCGTCCTTCACCTGACGCACGAGGATCAGCACGCGGTCGCCATTCGGCAGGCGCACACGCGTGTGGGCAACGGTTCCGTCGGCCGGGACGAGCACTGAAAAAGCCTGCGCCGTGACTTCGGCTGGCAGACCCGCGGCGCCTTGCCGTCCGGTCCAGCCGATCTCACGCAAGCTCCCCTTGATCTGGGATGCGACCTGCGCAGGCGTCTTGCCTTCCTTCAGGGCATTTTCGGCTTCGGTGATCCGCTCGTCGGCAATGACTCCCGCCCGGTCCAGGGCGTAGGCGCTCTGCACCTGATCCTTGACGGCAGCCAAGGCGGGCGTCGTCGCCGGGCGATGCTGGTCCAATCGCAGGATGGCGACCGTGCCCTCGTCCAACTCGATCAGTTCGCTGTTGACACCGTCTTTCACGACAGCATCGGCGAATGCTGCGGTACGAAACCGGGGGGAATTCGCCGGTGCCGGGCCCTGCGTCCGCGTGAACCATGCCGTCGTCTGGACGGTGGCGTTCACGAGCTTCGCGACGGGTTCGAGTGTCGATGCGTTTTCGAAGCTGGCCGTTTCGGCGGCATCCAGCAACTCGCCCCATTGCTTGGTCAACGCCGCGGCACGGTACTCTTCGATCAGTCTGGCCCGGACATTCTCGAACGACTCCTGACGGGCGCTGTCGACCGCGTCGACCATGATGACGTGAAACCCGTCCGGACTGGTGACCGGTCCGATCACCTGGCCCTGCGGCGCGTTGAATACCGACTGATCGAGGGCCGCCGGCAGCATGCCGGGCTCGATCCAGCCCAGATCGCCGCCGGCCGAGGCGCTGCCCTTGTCGGTCGATTGCCGCCGTGCGGCCTCGGCGAACCGATCCGGCGCCTTCTTCAGCTCTGCGGTGAGCGATTGCGCCGCTGACTCGTCTTTGAGCAGGATATGTCGGACCTTGCGCCGCTCCGGTTTTCCGAAGCGCTTGCCTTCGGTTGCATACAGTTCGCGCAGCGCCGCGTCATCGGGCTTGATCTGTGACGCCACCTCGTCACGGTGGATCAGCACATATTGCACGCGAACCTGCTCGGGTTCCTGAAAGGACGCCTGATGTTCATCGAAAAATGCCTGCAAGTCCGCATCGCTGGGCTTGATCTGGCCTGCCAGGGCGCTTGCGGCGATGCCGATCAAAGCCAGATCCCGTTTCTGATTGGTCAGCCGGATCAATTCCCGCATGTCGGCTGGCGATACGAGGGTCGACCCGCGCAAGCCTGATCGCGCCAGATCGGTCAGCATGGACGCGCGCAACTCGTTTTCGAATGCTGCCGGTGAGTAACCGCGTGACTTCAGCCACTCCTGATAGAGCGCGGATGAGAATTTGCCGTCCTCCTGAAACGTCGGCAGCTGATTGATCGAGCTCGCCAATTGTGCGTCGGAGACAACCATCCCGCGCTTGATCAGGTGCTGGCGGAGTACGGAATCCCCCACCATGGCATCCAGAACTTTTTTCTTGAGTTGGGTCTCGTCGATCATTTCGGGGCGGAATGCATCGCCATAGGCGGATTGCAATTGCCGATACTGCTGCTGATAGAAACGGCTGAATTCGTCGGATGAAATGGTGCGCGCGCCGATTTCGGCGACTGCGCTGTGCTGCCCCCCGGTAAAGTAGGAATTGATTCCCCAGAGGGCGAACGTCAGTGCAATGAAGCCCATCAAGAGGAAGCTCAAAAGCCCCTTGGAGCGCTCGCGAATGAACTGCATCATCGGTGGCTGTCCTCGCTCGGCAGGATGCGCCCGGGCATGTGCCCATGTCCGGCATATAAGAAATTTGCCACGACGCCGCACAAGATGATCGACAGGGTTGCGGCAAAAAAAAGGGCGCATTGCGGCGCCCTTTCCAAGTATGGCGGAGTGGACGGGACTCGAACCCGCGACCCCCGGCGTGACAGGCCGGTATTCTAACCGACTGAACTACCACTCCTCGCATTTTTCCCGGCTGGTGGGTGCTGAGGGACTTGAACCCCCGACCCTCGCCTTGTAAGGGCGACGCTCTACCAACTGAGCTAAGCACCCTGGAAAGTCGGCTAGTTTATAGAGTCTTTGAGCGTTTTACCAGCCTTGAAGGCGGGGGATTTGCTGGCCTTGATGGAAATGCTTTGGCCGGTTTGCGGATTGCGTCCCGTCCGCGCTGCTCTTTCGCGGGTTCCGAAAGTTCCGAACCCGACCAGTGACACCTGGTCACCAGCCTTGAGTGCCTCGGTGATCGCATCGACGAATGCGTCGAGCGCCCGAGTCGCTTCGGCCTTGCTGAGGTCGGCTTTCGCGGACATCTCCTGAATCAACTGAGCTTTATTCATACCGCGTGTTTCTCCTTCGATTCCATTACAACCGTCCTATGGCGATGCTCATATTCCGGCTGGCCCCTACCCGATGACTATCGCAATCCCGCCCGATACCGGCACCGAACCCAATCTTTATAACAAGCGCGCAAAAAGGCTGTCAATGCAAAACCTTCCTTTCCGCGCGCCATGCCGCCCCGCCTGCCGATGGGCGCGCGCGTCGTCGCTTCCGACGACGTCAATGGGAACGTATGGTCGCCTCGCTTCCGCCTGCGTCCTTTATTCCCACCAGTCCGCCGGGCTGGTCCGAGGTCGGCAGGGGTGCCGGCAGGCGAACCAAGGCCCGCTCCAGCACTTCGTCGATCCATTTCACGGGAACGATTTCGAGATCGGCCTTGACGTTCTCCGGAATCTCCACCAGATCCTTGGCGTTTTCTTCCGGAATCAGGACGGTCTTGATGCCTCCCCGATGTGCGGCAATCAGTTTTTCCTTCAGTCCTCCGATGGCAAGGACTTGTCCGCGCAAGGTGATTTCCCCCGTCATGGCCACCGACGAGTGCACCGGGATCTCGGTCAAGGCCGATACCAGCGCCGTGACCATGCCGACCCCCGCGCTGGGGCCATCCTTGGGGATGGCGCCCTCCGGCATGTGCAGATGAATATCCTTCTTCTGGTGAAATTCGGTGTCG
>PKCW01000062.1 GCA_002862965.1 Pseudomonadota bacterium | reverse complement strand
TGCCAAGTGCCGCCACGCCCTCGCAGGACACCACGGCGCCCACGCGCTGCCCGCACCAGCGGGGTGGCGCAGGTTGGGCGCTGACCCGACGCCAGTCGAAAGCGCCGGCATCGACCTGCACGCCGGCATTGCCCCGCCGTCCGGCCGCGGAGCACAGCGCGTTCAGGTCCAGTCGCCAGCCATGATCGATGCGAAAAGCCCCGAAGGGGGCCGTAAATCCGCTCGCGACGGGGCTGTCCGTCCACGCGCCGCGGCAGGGATGCGCAAGCTCGATGGCGCGCTCCCGCTCTCTGGCGTCCCGACAGATCCGGACGATCGGCAGCGCGCTCACGAGCGGATGGCCCAGTTGCTGGCTCAATCGGTCATAATGCGCGCGTGCGGCAGCGCAGCGGTCCATGAGATCGGGCAACGGGCTCAGGCGCGGCCCCGTCAGGGGATTCATCAGTCCCCCGGCCGCGTGCGAAGACGCCGTCTCGACACCTGAATCCACGATCCGGACGCGTTGCCCTGCGCGGGCAAGCTCGAATGCCAGCAGTGTCCCGGCGAGGCCGCCGCCGACGATGAGGGTATCGATGCAGGGCGAGGCGGGGGAAACGCAGGGCGGCATCTTATACTGGCAAGGTCCGGCGGGCGCACATGACATCATTCCGCGTGGTCCGCATCTGGGTGCGGACCGCCCGGATGCGCGGGCCACGGCGGAATAGAAACGGACCCGGTCGCGCCGGTCCGACCGATTTTCTCATACAACGGAAGCGTTTTATGGCTGAGTGGCTGATGTGGGTCAACAATCCCGAGGCATGGGTGGCGCTGGTCACACTGATCCTGCTCGAAATCGTGCTCGGAATCGATAACATCGTCTTCATTTCCATCCTCTCCGATCGCTTGCCACCCAGTCAACGACCGCGCGCCCGGAAGCTCGGTCTGGCGGTCGCACTGGTGACGCGCATCATGCTGCTGCTGTCGCTGGCGTGGATGGCGCGGCTGACGGAGCCGCTGGTCTCGGTGCTGGGCATGGGGATTTCCGGGCGTGACATGATCCTCCTCGCCGGCGGCCTCTTTTTGCTCATCAAGGCAACGCTGGAAATCTATGACAAGCTGGAGGGTGAAGAAGGCGAAAAGGATGCCAAGGCAATGGGCGGATTTACCGCCGTCATCCTGCAGATCGGCATCATGGACATCGTTTTTTCGCTGGACTCGGTGATTACCGCCGTCGGCATGTCCAACGACATTCCGGTGATGGTGATCGCGGTGGTCGTCGCCGTATTGTTCATGATGGTTGCCGTGAATCCGGTCAGCAACTTCATCGACCAACATCCGTCCGTCAAGATCCTCGCGCTGAGTTTCCTCATCATGATCGGCATGGTGCTGGTGGCCGAAGGCCTGTCGTTCCACGTGCCCAAAGGCTACGTGTACTTTGCCATGGCATTCTCGGTGTTCGTGGAAATGGTCAACATCCGCATCAAGGGCGCGCGCGCGGTGCAACCGGTGGAACTGCGCCAGCCCTACAGCGATCACCGCCACCAAGACTCTTCCGAGTCCAAGTGATGCATGAGCGGTCGACGCGACGTGTCCCGGAGGGATCCGCGGGTGCCCCCCGGAGGCGCGCCGCAGCCCCACGCGGCGCCGGCACGTCCCCATGGGTCATTGCGGCGCTGGCGCACCCGCGCCAGTGCCCGCTTGCCTGGCGGGCTTCAACGGTCGACGCGGTCCGGGCGTCAAAGTGCCTGGGACTGCGAGTCTTCATGGGGATTTGATGACCCGACCCCGCCCCTTCATCCCCCTGCGCGCCCCTCGGGCGGTGTGGAAAACCCCAATTTGCAGCCCGCCCCCGCTTGGACCGGATTTTCCGGGGGTGCCCCGCCTCATTTCCGCCCCGCCGTCGTCCGCGATGCCGGCGCCTTTCCGACCGGATTCGGGTTTGTCTCGGGCAGGGCCTGGCGGTACGCGGTGATCCGTCTGCCGCCGATCTCCTCGACGCCTGAACGCAATCCATCGTGCACCGAGCGAAGTCGTCAGCGGCAGGACAATGGGTCGGTCGATGCCCCGTGGCACGCCGGGCGGCGGTCGAGATGGGGCGGCCACGCGGACCTGTGGTTGCCGACACGGCGTCCGGGCTCGCCGACCCAACGGAAGGCGCCGCATGACTGGAACGGGAAGCCATTCCGTCACATCCCATGTCCCGCTCGCGCGCTAACATACGTGGCGGGTTCCCGGAGCAACTCGGCCGGGACCTTGACCAGTGGCGCACCTGTCGCCCATCCGTGACAGGTGCTCCACCAGAACACCCATGCTAGGGTCCGACACCGAAAATCATACCGGTCTACAGAATCGCGTCGGTCTGCCGATGAACGAAACGGATGCCAGAACCCCGCGTCACATTCCCGAAAGAGGATCGTACCCAGTGACCACTGCAGTCGTCTTCAACCTGCCAGGCGCGGCCGGGCACATCAATCCCACGGTTGGCCTGGTGTCCGAACTTCTGGCGCGGGGCGAACGCGTCATCTATTACGCCGGCGAGGACAGCCGCCAGCAGTTCGAGGCCCTCGGGGCGACATACCGGACCTATAGCCCCTTCTTCGAATACCAGCACAGTGCCGCCATGGCCAAGAATCTGGGTACCGCAGCGTTCATGCTGATCGAGCATGCGGAATGTGCGCTGGCCGGTCTCCTGGAGGCCATGGAGAAGGACAGGCCGGATTACATCCTCTACGATTCCTGTTGCATGTTCGGAAAATACATTGCGCAACGCCTGGGCATTCCGGGTATTTGTCTGGTGACGACGATCATCAGTTCGCCGCTGTTGCTCCTGAGCGACCCGGCCTTGCTGGGGAAGGTCATCGTCGACGTGCTCGCGATTTCACCCCGGGTGCCGGAAGCGCGCCGCCGGCTGATGGACCTGCTCAGCGCAGTCGGCTTGAAGTATCGAAACATCATCCATCATGGATTCGATCTGTTTCTCAACGAGGGTGATTTGAACATCGTCTTCCTGGGAACCGCCGCCCAGCCCATGCCCAAGTTGCTCAACGAGCGCTTCAAGCTCGTGGGGGCATCGATCCCGGAGGGCCGCGATCCACCGATGGAATTGCCGGTCGGCTGGGGGAGCACGCATCCGCTCGTCTACGTCTCGCTCGGGACAGTGCACAACCTGAAGCACGATTTCTATCTGCAGTGCCTCGAGGCGTTCGGCGACCTGCCTTGCAAGGTCATCATGTCCGTCGGAAAGCACGTCGACGTCGCGTCATTGGGCCGCATCCCCGCGAACTTCATGGTACGCAACCGGGTGCCGCAGCTGGAGGTGCTCAAGCGTGCCCAGGTGTTCGTGAGTCACGGCGGGATGAACAGCATCAACGAGAGCACCTATTTCGGGGTACCCCTCGTCATGGTCCCGCAGCAGCTCGAACAGGCCTTCAACGCGCGCCGGATTCGCCGACAGGGCGCGGGGTTGATGCTGAAAAGCAACAAACTTACGCCCAAGACGCTTCGCAACGCGGTCCAGACCATTCTTGCGGACGGGCGGTACAAGGAGAACGCCAACCGGCTCAGTCGCGACATTCGCAGCTTGGGCGGGCAGCTGCGCGCGGCCGATGAAATCCTGGGGTTCGTTCACGGGCAGGCTCGTCCGGAGATCCGCAAGACGGCCTGAAAGACGGGTTTCTCGGCGCAGGAGTCCCCAACCGGCGCCAAGACGCGCTGACCATTGGTGTCGCACACCGTCGACCCCGCGGCTGCAACCCCATCCATGGCACGAGGGCAATCGCCGCGTTGGGCGCATGAGCCTCGCCGAGCGTGCTCCCCATCCGGAGTGGGCAACCCGCTTCGGTCCGGCCCCGCAGTCCGCCGTGCGCGTATCCGCGAATATCCCGGCAATGCGATGCCGGCTACCGAGCGCGCCCTAGCAGATCGGGCTGCCCAGGCAGTACGGTACAATCGAATCGCTGCTTGCACATCATCCGGAGCGTCCGTGTGAATACCTTCCGTACGATCTTCCTTTCCGCATTTCTCGCGCTCATCGCCGGCCCGGCTCAATCCGCCATCGTGACGCAACAACTGTCCTACGCCGTCGACGGCGAGACGATGATCGGCTATTTCACCTACGACGATCGTCTCACCGGACCGCGACCCGGCGTGCTGGTGTTCCATGAGTGGTGGGGACTCAATGATTTCGCCAGGCGGCAGGCCGATGCGCTGGCCGCCAAGGGCTATCGTGTGCTGGCAGCCGACATGTATGGGCGAGGCGTCCAGACCCACGATGCCGCCGAGGCCGGCTCTCTGGCCGGGGCGGTGCGTGGCAAAGACCTTTTTCGCACTCGCGCCGAGGGGGCGCTCGAGGCGCTGATGAAGCAGCCGAACGTCGATCCGGCACGCATCGGGGCCGTTGGCTACTGTTTCGGCGGCACCACTGCGCTCGAACTGGCCTACAGCGGCGCGCCCGTCAAAGGGGTGGTGTCTGTCCACGGCGGACTGACCGCGCCGCGGGAAACGGATCAGCACATTCGCTCGGCGATCTTGGTCCTCACGGGAGCCGCCGATCCGTATGTGAAACGCGAGGAGATCGTCGCCTTTCAGGACGGCATGGAACGCACCGGGGCGGACTGGACGATGATTACCTTCGGCGGTGCCATGCACGGTTTCAGCAATCCCGAGGCGAGCCGCCACGAGATGCCGGGCGTCGCCTTTGACGCCCGAGTCGCCGAGCGTGCCTGGCAGGATACCCTCGCATTTCTGACGCGGGCGCTGGGACCGGGCCGCGAATGAAATTTGGTGCACCGTCGCTGGCGATGATGAGAACTACGTTTTCGCCATAGCCCTATGATCGTTCAAATCACCAGCGGTTCGCCATCCCGTAGCCGTTGGATTGGCGGGAATCCGTCCACTTCAGCGTCCCACGCCACGCCGTGGATAGGCACCATACAGCGTGGATTGAGGCTCTTGGCGAAAGCCCGCAGGTCAGAGGGTGACGCATGTCCGCTGGTGTGAATGTGTGCGGCGCGGGCGCCGCCGCGCTCGAACCACTCCTGAAGGCGGACGCCATCTTCGTTCTTGAGATAGCCTCTCCACATCGACCAGCACCACGCATCGTCGCTGTTTGGCCTGACACCCGCCGGCTCGTAGTCTCGAACAAGGGAGGGGCGAACCATGACTACCCACTTCTCGGGATCGGCCGCGAGCTTTTTGGCCGACATCCCGTGGGGAACCATTCGCGCCACAAAAGCCTCCTCGCCCTTGCGGCGATACATGCGCGCGAACGCACTGGTGACTACCACTTTCATTGCGGACCAATCGGGCTGTGGCAGCTTCCCGAACGCGGCAAGCTTTTCGAGAACTTCGGCCGTGTAAAGATCAACCACCAGCGTTCGACCCGTTTTCAGGCAGGCCCGGTAGAGCGTCACCGTCCGGTCGATGTTCTGAGCCGACCAAGCAACAAATACACGGCCCTTGGTTTCGCGGAACAGGGACACGAAATCGGCTTCAAGATCGCCTTCGCTCATACTGGGTTTATCGCTGCCGAGGTTGGTTCCCTCCATGAGCAGCACGTCGATGTCCGACGGCGGCTCTGCCATGATCCGTTCAACGAGTTTCGACTTGCGGCCGTGGATTCGGAAATCGCCAGAGTAGAAGATGCGTTTACCGCCGACCTCGATCAACAGCATGTGGGCGTCGAACGCCGAGTGATCGGTAAGGTAGGGCATCACCGAAAACGGGCCGACAGCCAATGTCTCCCCGCTTTGCCAACGTCGGAAGTCGCGCTCAATGGGGACGCCGAAAATGCCAGAGGTCAACTTAATGAGGGCCGCCGTGGCTTCGCCACAGAACACCGGCCATTGGGCGGGGGTCTCCTCAAGCAAGCCATAGTGGTCTTGGTGAGGATGGGAGATGAGCACCCCGTCAACGGGCGCCACAAGATCAAGCGATTTAGGCAGGAGCCCTGTGGCGCCGCCGGGCGCGTCGAGCGGGCGGCCGACATCAAGGAGCACACGCCCTCGCTGTGTGGCGATCTCAATGCAGTTGCCGCCGATCTGGTCCGTTGCGCGGTGAACCGTGAGCGTCACATCCGTCACGATCAGGCCAATCCTCTTCCGGCGGGAGGATCGAGGCGGTAGGCATCCGTCTTGATCGTCAGCACTGGCACGTTGCCGGCGACCAGCTTCTCTTGATGCGCCTGCCATGCGGGGGCGACGAGTTGCTCCTCTGTACCGAAGATCACCAGACGCGGTATCGTGTCGAGGTCGAGGCGGTTATGATCCGTAGCGACCCGCCTCACTTCCGGGTCGAGATTGAGCGGTTTGGAACCCTCAGAGGCTGCTTCGGCAAAATCCACCAACAGCGTACAGGTCTGCGCATATGCCTCGATCACAGCGCGCCGATGATCAGCCTGCGCGAGATAGGCCCTGTAGGCGTTGATCTGCGACATCACTTCGGCGTCGCCATCCCTGGCCTTGAGGCGGCCGTCCGTGATCCGCTTGGCCTCCCAGAAGACGACGTTCGAGCCCCTCCCGTTTGGCTCGAGCGCGATGAGATCCATCCGCAGAGCAGTCTTCTGGTCGCCGTGCGCGGGAAGGCCCATTTCCAAGTCGATCACACCAGCATTATCCGCGACGACTCTTTCCACCTCAGCCTTTTCGGCCGTCTCCCACCGAGCCGCGCGCTCCATCCACTCGAACAGCGTCGAGGCGCCCGCGTAGGGCGCGGAGTAACCGGCCTTGGAGTGAATGATTCCGGCATCCGTCAGCCGGGCGTAGGCTTGGTCCTGCGCGCCAGCGAAGGCGTATTTCACATGCACATCGACATAGGGGCGGCATTGGCCGTCGAACGCGACACGGGCGACGGACTGACCGCGCAAGTAGAAATTCAGATAGTTGTCGCGCACGGCCAGCCGCAGCGGTCGCTCCGCCTTGCCGGTTCCGCTTGGCCCCCAAAGCGCAAGCAGGTCTTTCCACCAGTTGCTAGACGAGCTTGCCACCATGTCTGCAAGCCGCGCCTTCGCATCGGGCATTAACCCTCGCGCAAACCGTCTTCCCACCACCCCAGTGCACTCCCGCTACCCGAAACCCACACTGCGACCACCGGTGAGCGACCAATCGGTGTCCTTCAGAAGATGGTCTATCCTGACGCGCGCGAACGCTTCATTGGCCGCCTTTCGACGCCCCCTTGGTCCCCGTTTCCCCCTTATCCGCGCGTCCAGCCTGCACGGAAAGCCGTTCATATTCTTCCACCGAGACGACCACCACCACGCCGCGCCCGTGCTTTTCGATCAGCACCGACGTCCCCCCGCCTTGAGTAGCGGGGCGATCTAGAGTCCGGGGTTAGGGTAGCCGATATCGGCCATCCGTTTGGCGTATGCGGTGGGTGTCAGCCCGCCGAGTGCTTTCTTGGGTCTCTC
>PKCW01000185.1 GCA_002862965.1 Pseudomonadota bacterium | reverse complement strand
ACGCCGAAGCGCTGGCCGGTGCGGTACACGCAGGACAGCGCGAGCTGCGCCGCCTCGGTGGCGTCGAAGGTGGCCGGCGGGTCGAGACAGTTGTCGCAGTTGCCGCAGGGCGTCGGCAGCGCCTCGCCGAAGTAGGCCAGCAGCGCCTGACGCCGGCAGCCGGTGCTCTCGGCGAGACCCAGCAGCGCGCTGAATTTGGCCTGCTCGACGCGCCGGCGCTCCTCCGGTACTTCGCTCGATGCCAGCAACTGGCGGGTGCCGACCACGTCCGCCAGGCTGTAGCCGAGCCAGGCATTGGCCGCCAGGCCGTCGCGCCCGGCGCGGCCGGTCTCCTGGTAATAGCCCTCGATGTGCTTGGGCAGGCCAAGATGCGCCACGAAGCGCACGTCCGGCTTGTCGATGCCCATGCCGAACGCGACGGTGGCCACCATCGCGAGGCCGTCCTCGCGCAGAAAGCGGTGCTGGTTGGCCGCGCGCTGCTCGGCCGGCAACCCTGCGTGGTAGATCAGCGCCGGGCGGCCGTTTCGCTCCAGCCAGTCCGCAGTCTCCTCCACGCGGCGGCGCGTCGGGCAGTAGACGATGCCGCTGTCGGCACGGTGGTGCGCGTCCAGAAACGCCAGCAACTGCTCGCGCAGACCCTCACCCTGGCGGATGTGGTAGCGGATGTTGGGGCGGTCGAAGCTCGCCGTGAACAGCGCTGCCTCGGTCAACCGCAGCCGCTGCACGATGTCGCGCTGCGTCGGCCCGTCGGCGGTGGCGGTCAGCGCCAGGCGCGGCACGCCCGGGAAGCGCTCGCCGAGCACGCCAAGGCCCAGATACTCCGGCCGGAAGTCGTGCCCCCACTGCGACACGCAGTGCGCCTCGTCGATGGCGATCAGCGCCACCGGCACGCGCCCGAGCAACGCCAGCGTGCGCTCGCCGACCAGGCGCTCGGGTGCGAGATAGACCACCTTGAGCCGCCCGGCGAGCAGCTCGCGCTCGATCGCCGCCGCCTCGCCCGCCGGCAGGCCGGAATGCAGCGCCGCCGCGGCGACGCCCAGCTCGCGCAGCGCCGCCACCTGATCGTCCATCAGCGCGATCAGCGGCGACACCACCACGCCGACGCCGCCGCGCACCAGCGCCGGCACCTGGTAGCACAGCGACTTGCCGCCGCCGGTCGGCATGATTACCAGCGCGTCGCCGCCCGCCACCACGTGGTCGATGATCGCCGCCTGCGCGCCGCGAAAGGCGTGGTAGCCGAAGACGCGGGTGAGGATATCGAGGGGCGGGGCGGCGCCGGCGTTCGCGAGCGTCATCGGTCTTTGGCGACCTCGCGCACTTCGTCATGGCTGCGTGCCGCCTGGAACAGCTCGGCCAGCAGGTCCAGCTTGGCACGCACTTCGGTTTGCGCAGCCGGTGTGAGCGTCGCCTCGGCCACCAGCCGATGCAGCTCGCCCTTGCGCAGCAGCATCGGCATGCCCATGCGCGCCGCCAGGCGCCGGAAGAACGTCTCGGCCAGGGTGCTGAGCTTGCGCCGTTCGGTCTTGGCCTCCCACACCAGACGCGCCGCATCCGCCGGCGACTGCTGCCACAGCCGGTAATCGTCTGCGCTGCCGTCGAACACCAGCTCGGTCAGCACCTCGGCCAGCGTCGCCTCGATCGCGGTCCGTGATTGCGCCGCGAACAGATCATCGCTGGGAAAAGCCCGCAGCGCATGGTCGCGCAGCAGGTCGGGCGTGATGAAGTAGTTCTCGACCTCGTAGCGTCGCCAGTAGCGAATGCGCAGGGCCCCTTCGTCGCGCTCCTGCCGGTTCTGTCCGTCGTTGTCCAGGATCGCGAGTCCCTTGAGCGCGGGCAGCAGCCGGCGCAGGCCGTTGAAGTGATCGCGCGGGGTGATGCCGAAACCGCCCTCCACCCGCTCCAGCTCGGCCTCGGCGTGCTGCTCGGGGTAGTTGTTCTGCACATAGAACGAATTGATGCGCTCGTCCCAGACCGCCGCCACCGGATGCTCCAGCCGCTCGGCCAGCGCCCGCAGCATGTCGACGTCGGTGCCGCCCTCGACGTAGAGCACATAGCCACGCTCGCGCGCCCTGACATAGTGCTCGGCGCCGAAGTGTTTGAGACTGTTGCGGATGTCGGTCTTGTTGGCGAGGTTGTCCGCCCGGCCTTCGAGCAGCAGCGTGAGATGGGTGTCCAGCGCCTCGTCGAGGATCACCTCGGAGTGGGTGACCAGGATCACCTGCGAGCCGTTGTCGCTGGCGATGTCGCGCAGCAACACATAGACCTGCTTCTGGCGCAGGATTTCGAGATGCGCATCCGGCTCGTCCACCAGCAGCACGCTGCGCTTGTGCGAATAGAGATAGGCAAACACCAGCAGCATCTGCAGAAAGCCGCGGCCGGCCGACGACACATCCAACGCCTCCTTCACGCCCGGCTGGCGGTAGTGCAGCGCGATGCTGCCGCGCGCGGTCTCCTGGGGCGCTTCGAGTCGCGCGCCGAACAGCCGGTCCATCAGCGCCACCACCCGCTGCCAGTCTTCGGGAGAAGTACGGTGGACCGTCAGGCACAGGTTGCGCAGCACATCGGCGGTGCGCCCCTGCCCCAGCAGCACGTCGACACGGCCGGGCTGCAGAATCGGCTCCTCGGTGTCCAGTCCCGACATCGGATAGAGCAGCTCCACGCGCACCGCCGCGGCGTGGGCGATCAGGCCGAGTTCAGCGGCCACCTCGCCGTCGGGCGTGCAGTACACCAACTCATCGCCCTGATTGCGAAAGCGCATCGGCAGCGGCCGCACCTTGCCCTCGAACTCCACCCCCACCGTGATCACCAGCGGGATATCCTGGTTGCCCTTGCGGACCTGGGTGTTGTGCCAGAAAAAGCGGGTGCGCTGCACCGGCACCGCGACGATGTTCAGGCGGTTGAGCGGAGTTGCGGTGCGCTCCTTGGCCAAGGAGTCCCTGCGCGCGTCGTACCACGTGCGCACCGCCTGCGACCACAGCGCCAGCGCCTGGATCACGCTGGTCTTGCCGCAGTTGTTGGGTCCGATCAGCACCGCCGGGTGATCGAGCTCGATGCGCTGGCGTGCACCGAAGCGCTTGAAGTGTTCGATCTCGACGTAATGCAGCAGGCGCATGGTGCGATAGTCCCCATTCCGAACGAAACACATGGCCCCGGTGCCAGGCCAAGTAGGGCGCATGTGCCGCGCCAGACGCGTCGAAGGCCGTAAAGATCTGATCGAAGGCAGCATCCAGATATGCGACGAGCAGCGGCCAACGCCGCGGACGGTCACTCCACGTTCTGGATCTGCTCGCGCATCTGCTCGATCAGGACCTTGATCTCGACGGCAGCGCGGGTCAGCTCGGCGTCCTGCGATTTGGAGCCCAGGGTGTTGGCCTCGCGGTTGAATTCCTGCAACAGAAAATCGAGCCGCCGCCCGACCGGATCGTTGCGCCCGAGCGTGGCGGCCCATTCGGCGAGATGGCTGTCGAGCCGGTCGAGTTCCTCGGCGACGTCCATGCGCTGCGCCGCGAACAACAGCTCCTGTTCGAGCCGGCCGGGATCGGCCTCGACCCCGAGTTCGGCGATACGCGCCAGCCATTTCTCGCGCACGGCTGCGAGCACCACCGGCAAACGGGCTCTCACCTGCGCGACCCAACCGCCGATGGCCTCGGCCCGCTCGCGCAACCCGATCAGCAGGCGCTCGCCTTCGCGCCGCCGGGCCGCATCCAGCATCGTCAGGGTCTCCTGCAACAGGCTCAGCACCTCCTGTCCCAGGCGCTCCATGTCGAGCGGCGTTTCCTGTACCACGCCCGGCCAGCGCAGCGCCTCGAGCCCGCTCACCGGCGCCGGGAAATCCGCGGCCAGTTGCCGGCACAGTGCGCCGAGAGATGCCACCAACGGGGCGTTGAGCGTCAGGTTCTGGCCCTGACCGGCCTCGCGCACGAAGCGCAGCTGCGCCTCCAGCTTGCCGCGGCGCACGCGCTCGGCCAGCGTCTCGCGCACCAGCGGCTCGAGCATCCGCCATTCGTCCGGCAGGCGCACCGTCGTCTCGAGATAGCGGTGGTTGACGGTGCGCAGCTCCCAGATGAGCCGGCCTTCGGGCAGGGCGCGCTCGGCGCGGGCAAAACCGGTCATGCTGACGAGCATTCATTTTCTCCACGCGGCGTGGCCCCGATCGGGGCGCGTGGGCCGGGACGGTATACTGTCCGGCCACGATGCCCACTGGGCATGATTCAGTCCATCGACAAGGATACCCGAATGCGCCCGAGCGGCCGTACCCCCGAACAATTGCGCCCCATCCTGCTGCAGCGCCAGTTCACCCGCCACGCCGAAGGCTCGGTGCTGGTCGGATTCGGCGACACGCGGGTGATCTGCACCGCCAGCGTGCAGGAGTCGGTGCCCGGCTTCCTGCGCGGCAAGGGGCGCGGCTGGGTGACAGCCGAGTACGGGATGCTGCCGCGGGCCACCACCAGCCGTTCGGATCGCGAGGCGGCGCGCGGCAAGCAGACCGGGCGCACGCAGGAAATCCAGCGCCTGATCGGCCGTGCCCTGCGCGCCGTGGTCAACACCGAAGCCCTGGGCGAGCGCACCGTCATCCTCGACTGCGACGTGATCCAGGCCGACGGCGGCACCCGCACCGCCGCCATCACCGGCGCCTACGTCGCCCTGTACGACGCCATGCGCCATCTGGAACGCCGCCGCGCTTTCACCCGCTTCCCGCTGCACGGTCAGGTGGCGGCGGTGTCGGTGGGCATCTATCGCGGCACGCCGGTGCTGGATCTGGACTACGCCGAGGACGCCGAGGCCGAAACCGACATGAACGTCGTCATGAACGAGGCCGGCGGCTACATCGAGCTGCAGGGCACCGCCGAAGGCCACGCCTTTCGCCCGGATGAACTCGCCGCCATGCTGGAACTGGCGCGCGGCGGCATCGCGGAGCTGATGGAGGCCCAGCGCGCGGCACTGGCCGAGACGCGCAAATGAGCCGCGAGCTCGTGCTGGCGACCGGCAACGCAGGCAAGCTGCGCGAGTTCGACGCCCTGCTCGCCCCGCTCGGCTGGACGCTGGTGCGCCAGAGCGAGCGCGGGGTGGTGCCGGCACCCGAGGACGGCGCCACCTTCCTCGAAAATGCGCTGGCCAAGGCGCGTGCGGCCAGCGCCCAGACGGGCCTGCCGGCGCTCGCCGACGACTCGGGACTCGTGGTCGCGGCGCTGGGCGGCGCGCCGGGCGTGCACTCGGCCCGCTACGCCGGCCCCGACGCCGGCGATGCCGACAACGTCCGGCGCCTGCTCGCGGCGCTGGCGCACGTACCCGAATCGCAACGCACCGCACATTTTCATTGCGTCATCGTCTACCTGCGCCACGCCGCCGATCCCGAACCGCTCATCGGCCAGGGCCGCTGGGTGGGCCGCATCCTGACCGCGCCGCAGGGCACGGCGGGTTTCGGCTACGACCCGGTCTTCTTCGTTCCGGAACAGGGCTGCAGCGCGGCCGAACTCGACCCCGCCGTCAAGAATCGCCTGAGCCACCGCGGCCGGGCGCTCGCGGCTCTCTGCGCGCAACTCGCCGCGGATGACTGAGGCGCCGACGGGCGACCGTCTGGCCGCGCCGCCCCTGGGCGTCTATGTGCACCTGCCCTGGTGCGTGCGCAAATGCCCCTACTGCGATTTCAACTCCCATGCGCGCCACCCCACGCTCGTTCCCGAGGCGGCGTATGTCGAGGCGCTCACCGCCGACCTGCGCCAGGATCTCGCCCTGCTCGACGCGCCGCGGCCGGTGCACAGCGTCTTTTTCGGCGGCGGCACGCCGAGCCTGTTCGCGCCCGAGGCCATCGCCGAGCTGATCGCGATGCTGCGCCGCCACCTGCCCTTTGCGCCCGACGCCGAAATCACCCTGGAGGCCAACCCCGGCACCTTCGAGCAGGCGCGTTTCGCCGGCTATCGCGCCGCAGGCGTGAACCGGCTCTCGGTCGGCATCCAGAGCTTCAACGATGCCCATCTAAAGGCCCTGGGCCGCATCCATTCGGCCGGCGAGGCGATTGCGGCCGTGCAGGCCGCGCGCGCGCTGGGCTTCGCGCATCTCAACCTCGACCTCATGTACGGCCTGCCGGGGCAGACGCCGGACGAGGCGCTCGCCGACCTGGCGCAGGCCATCGCGCTCGCGCCCGACCACATCTCCCACTACCAGCTCACGCTCGAGCCCAACACGCCCTTCGCGCAGCGCCCGCCCGTGCTGCCGGCCGAGGCGACGATCGGGCGCATGGAGCGCCGCTGCCGCACGCATCTGGCGCGGGCGGGCTTCCGGCGCTACGAGGTCTCCGCCTTCGCCCGGCCCGGCGGCGCCTGCCGGCACAACCTCAACTACTGGACCTTCGGCGATTACATCGGCATCGGCGCCGGCGCCCACGGCAAGTTGACGGACGCTGCGCGTGCGCAGGTCCTGCGCACGCGCAAGCACAGCCACCCGCAGCGCTACCTCGCCAGCGCCGCCGGCGCCGAGCGGCTGGCCGAACAGCACTGCGTGCCACCGCGCGCGCTGACCCTGGAATTCCTGATGAACGCCCTGCGCCTGACGGACGGCTTCCGCCTCATGCTCTACGCCCGGCGCACCGGCCTCGACCCGACCGCGCTGCTGGTCGCGCTGGCGCCAGCGCTGGCCACGGGCCTGCTGCGCCGGCGGGGCGACACACTCGTCCCCACCCGCCGCGGCCTCGCGCTCACCAACGAGATCCTGCTCGCCTTCATGGACTGAGCACCTGCGAATGCTTCAAGTGCCCGATGCGGCTCGAGCGCGACAAGCAACGCCTGGTGCGGGCTCATCTGAGCGCCGAATGCGTCAAGCGCTCGATGCGGCTCGAGCGCGACAAGCAACGCCTGGTGCGGGCACATCTGAGCGCCGAATGCGTCAAGCGCTCGATGCGGCCACGGAAGGCCGAACGGGCATCGGCATGCAAGGGCTTGTGCCGGGGCAGGTGCAGGCGGGTACCGGCCGCGCGACGCCAGCCCTGCGCAGACACGCGCTTCTTCAGAAACGCCGGGCCGGGCGCGGATCTCGTTGATCGGTCGGCAGATCCCCAGCTTTTGCACAACTTGTCCACAGGAAGTGCGCCGCGCCGCCGCGCCGGCGGCCTTGACATTTTCGCCGGCGCCACCTTGCCAATGAAATCAATCCTCTAAGGCAAGCCCTTGATTTCTGTATCGTTCAAGCAAGATGATCATTTTATGACCAGCCCCGCGAAAGCCTTTGCCGGATTGGCTTCTCACATCTTGTTCCGGGCTTACCCACAACTTTATCCACAGATTCGGTGGACAATCGGTCCGCCGTCGCCCCCGCCCCGCCTCCCGTCATCGCCAGGGCCGCGCCCTCCCGCCATCGCCAGGGCCGCCGCCGTGCGCCATCGCGAGGGGGCCACCCCTTTCGTCATCGCGAGGCGCGTA
>PKCW01000312.1 GCA_002862965.1 Pseudomonadota bacterium | reverse complement strand
ATAGTGGCCCTGATGTTGCGGCTGGGCGTTCTCGTGCTTTCCGTGCGAAGTGGACATCACGATCTCCGTGAGAACTCGGAGCGAGTCTATACCCGCCCCCTGATAACGGGAGGTGACCACCAGATCGAGCCCACTTCACGGCGCCAGCGACGCTCATCTGCACACGCTCAGACCGACCCAAAAAACGGCGTCATTTTCATGACGGGAATGTAATGAACGGGTCACCTGTCTGACAGTGGCGGCTCTGCATGCTCCGAGCAGGACCATGGCGATGATTCCGCATATCCAAAGCATGTGGTCACCGAATCCGAGATCCGTAGCAAAGTCGTCGAACATGAAAAGTTCAAGCACAAAGCACCGTCACTTGTCAGCAGTCGTGGTTCTGCTGGCCATGGCTGTCACAGGTATGGCGGCAGCCTCCGAGCTGGTCGCCGACGTCTGGAAAGATCCCAACTGCGGCTGCTGCAAGGTGTGGGTGGATCACCTGAAGGAAGCGGGCATCACTGTGCGCGTCTTCAACACAGGAAACACCGGCGCACGCGCGCGCCTCGGCATCCCAGCAAAGCTGGGCTCCTGTCATACGGCCAAGATCAATGGCTACGTGATCGAGGGTCATGTGCCGGCAGCCGACATCCAGCGTCTGCTCAGGGAGAAGCCGAAGGCGGTTGGCCTGGCCGTGCCCGGCATGCCTTTGGGATCGCCGGGTATGGACGGACCGGTCTACGGCAACCGCGTGATGGCCTACGACGTGCTGCTGGTACAGGCCGATGGAAGCACCAGCGTGTACCAGTCGTACCCCGGATCGCAGTAAGCAGCCCGCGGAGGCACGGCATAAGCGGCTCGGCTCTGCGAGCCAGTACAGCGGCAATTCGGCGTCGGTGCCGTCGGGCACCATGCTCGGCCGGTATCCGCTAAGCCTCCACAGTCGATGCGACGAGAAGTTTTCGCGTATTGATTCTAGGTAACCCATAACGGAGAACAACTATGAGCAACATCAGCACTCGCGCCATTCGCTCTTTTACACTCGGCATCGGCCTCGCGGTCAGCCTCCTGTCGGCCTCGTTCGCCTATGCGCACGCCACATTGGTTCAGTCCACGCCGGCGGCCAATGCGGTCGTGGCGTCTCCTCAGCAGATCGACCTCATGTTCAACGAGACGCTCGTGCCGCGTGCTTCACGCCTGGAGCTGGCAATGATCCACGGCAACTCGACCATGCCGATCGAGCATCTGGAGATCGAGGTCATCGGCAAGACGTTGCGCGCCAAGCTGCATCATCCGCTGGAAGCCGGTACTTATCGCGTACAGTACCGCGCCGTCGGGCCGGATAATCACCCGATGACGGGGGACTTCAGCTTTACCGTCGGCTGAGGCACCGCCGACTTGTCGAGCGTGCCCGCCTATGCCTTGCGGTTCGTCCAGTACCTGGACCTCATGCTGCTGTTCGGCCTTCCGCTGTTCTCGTGGTATGGCCTGCGCCGATCGGTGCCTGGCGGAGACCCGTGGTTGCCCCTGACTAGGTCCGCGCTCTCCGGGGCACTTCTGGTCAGCGCCGTGTTCGGTGTGGCGCTGACCGGTATCGACGTCGTCTTCAAGACGACGGAGATCATGGGGATGCCGGTCACCGAACTCGACCGCGCATCGCTTGGCTGGTACCTGTTCGAGACCGCCGCTGGCCGAGCCGCACTGGCACGGACCGCAGTGCTGGTCGTGCTGATAGCCTTTCTTGGTTGGCAGTCGCGTCGCGAAGAGCGCTCCTTCTTCTCGCCTCTGGTGGCCGCGCTTGCCGGATGTGCGCTACTCACACTGGCGTGGAACGGTCACGCGGCTGCGGGAGAAGGCGCGTCCGGCGTGCTGCGACTGGCCGCGGGCATCGCCCACCTGCTTGCGGCTGGCGGCTGGATCGGCGCCATCGCGGCCTTCCTGATTATCCTCTCGCGTCGCAGCGCATCCGCCAGGAGCGCCCCCCTGCAAGTGCTCCACCAGACGCTGCAGGACTTCTCAGGTCCCGGCACCGTCTTCGTCGGCATCCTTGTGGTCACCGGCGTCCTGCACTACGGCGACCTCACGGGTTGGTCCGTGGTGCCCTTGTTCCACAGCGTTCATGGCAAGCTGCTGCTGGTCAAGCTGGCGTTGTTCGCCGCCATGTTGGGACTGGCCGCACTTCATCGCTGGCGCGTGGTACCCAGATTGGAAGGTGAAGTTCTCGCTGGCGGTGGTTCGCGCTCGCTGCAGACACTTCGCCTCACCGTAACCATCGAGGCAACACTCGCTGTTCTGATCATTGCCGCTGTGTCCATCCTCGGCACCCTCAATCCACATGGGTGACCCGATGCCGACCCTAAAGATTGGGCTTCCCCGATCTATGAAGATCCGCGCGTTCGAAAGCATCTCGGGAAGGTCCTCGCTTCGCATTGCCAAGAGTGCCATCGAAGATCAAGCCAACTGGATTTCTAGCCCGGCCATTGGCGTTGGCTCATTGACCTAAGGGGAGCAGGCCCCATGGGTTGCAGTCCCATCTTCGTTGGCGTCGAAGCACATGAATCACAAGGAGAGTGATCTATGGAGCTTCGACATCTGCGCTGCTTCATAGTCCTGGCTGAAGAACTGCATTTCACGCGCGCGGCCGACCGTCTGCACATCGAACAGTCACCGCTTTCTCGCATCATCAAAGAACTGGAAGACGAGCTCGGCGTCCTGCTGTTCACCCGTGACCGGCGAGGAACCCAACTAACCCAGGCGGGGGCCGTGTTCCTGCAGGACGTCCGCAGGGTATTCACGATGCTGGAGCAGGCATGCGAGAACGCCAAGGCTGTTTCGGCAGGCTTTCGAGGTAGTCTGCGTATTGCGGTCTCCGATGGTGCTGTGGACCCGCGACTGTCGGCGTTCCTGGCGCGTTGTCGCGAGGAGGAGCCAGAAATCGAGATACGGCTCTCCGAAGTGCCACTGGTGGAGCAACTGCGCGGACTGCGATCCGGTGACTTCAAGATCGGATTCGCACACACGGCGGAAGTCGGAGACGGCATCGTCGCCGAACCGATCTGGCGCGACCCGCTCGTGGTTGCCGTTCCCGCGCGCCATCCCCTCTTGGTCCACAAGGAAGTTCCGCTCGATGAGTTGGTCAGTTACCCGCTTATCCTATGCAACCAGCACATTTGCGAAGGCTACTGCAGGGCGTTGACCCAATTGCTCCGACCACTGAAGCGAGAGCCCAACGTCGTCGAGCGGGTGACTTCTCTGGAAATGATGCTCACCTTGGTCGGGGCCGGCTACGGCGTTGGCTTCACCACCGCGCCCAGAATCGGACTTTCCCGCCATCCCGACGTTGTGATGCGGCCGTTAGCGATGGATTCGGCGATGCTGACGACCTACCTACTCAGGCTGGACAGCGACGAGCCTACAGCTGCATTGGAACGGCTCATCGCCCGGCTGCCTGTCCAGCTGAACTACTGAGGAGGACACTGGTACGGCGCTACGTTCTCAGCTTCGAAGCCGCGCGCAGATTGCTTTCCGTAGCCACCATCAGGTCAGCGGCGCTGATCTTCAACGCTATGGCGATCTTAAGGATCAGGGCAAGCGTCGGCATGTGCTCACCCCGCTCGATCTTGCCCATGTGGGAACGCTCGATCTCAGCCAAGGACGCAAGCTCCTCCTGCGCTATCCCTTGCTCCAGTCGAGCAGCGCGCACTGCCTTTCCGAACGCCGATGCTGGTTCAGGCTCATAAGTGGTCGTGCCAGCCGGTCGGCCTCGTTGGACAGTACGCTTCTGCATCAGCAAAAGCGTCGAATATTGCTCTGACTTAAACCACGTTAAATTTAACTCTTGCTATGCTGCGAGCCTTGTTTCCCCGGCCATAACTGAGGACAGCCATGCGCGGCTCACCCCCATCCTCGGTGCTCAAGCTCGGCATATCGTCCGGCGTCCCCTCGTCCCGGTTAGCGGCACTGCTCGCGCTACATCGCGCGAAAGAGCCCGAGACGCCTGTCTCGATGGAGGAAGTCACGTCGTCGCCGGACCTCATTGAGGGCGTGAAGAACGGCCGCTACGACATCGGGTTGGTGGCGACGACGACACCCGCCGACGACGCGCCGCTTTGGCGTGAAGAGTTGGCGGTCGCGGTGCCCGATCGCTCCCCCTTGCTCCGCTATGCCGCGATCCCCCTTGGGGCACTCCTATCCTATCCCTTGTTTCAGTATTGCCCCCTGGCCTGCGAAGTGCTGTTCGGTCAAGAGTGGCCCGTTCTTTACGGGGTCACGTCGTATGAATTGATGACCGTGATGGTGTCGGCCGGCTACGGGGTGGGCATCGCCCCCCGTTCACGCATCGAACAGTCCCGGAGCTGGGGTGTTGTGATGCGACCGTTGGCGGACGGCTCCTACTGGATCGGAACGCACATGTTCCGATCCGAGCGGAACGACTCGCCCGCCATCGAGCGTTTCGTCAAGCGAGCGCAGACGATCGCGTAGTGCCACCCTCCCGACGAGGGAGGGGGCCGTCGATCTGCTGGATGAGCAGTGCGCGACGCACTACCTGTACGGCCATTTCCAACGTCTCCAGCGTCACCGCCTCGATCGGCGACTGGCCGCCGAATTCGTCGTAGGGCTGCGTTAGTGCGTGGTAGATCTCCCAGGGGTCCACGCCGCGAGCCGTCTGCTTGAGGATGGTCTGGACCAGGCGACGCTTGAGCGGGTCGAGCTGCCAGTCCGGCACACGCTGCCCCCGGTTGCCCAGGCTGATCGACAGCAAGTTGCCCGCCGTGACTTCGTAGGTGATCCAGCGCCGCGACTTGCCGGCGAGCTTGGCGTAGTCGGCGACGGACAGGTTGTGGGGCGACTCCAGGATGTCGAGCAGGATCATCCGCTCGCGCTGGACGTTCGAGATGGTCGGTTCCGTCTTGGGAGCGCGCACCGCAGACAGCCGTTGCATTTGGATGGCTCCCTGCGGCGGCGCGTCGTGCGGCTTGGACAGCACCAAGGTCTGCACCGTTGTGCTCGCAGGCGATCCTTGCGTGTTCGATCCGTCACCAGCCATCGGCAGTCCTTCCAAGTGGAGGGCCAGAGGATTGCTGGCCGCTTCCAACTGGCCCTGCTCCAACAGGTCCAGCCGATCGGCCCAGTCCTGCATCATGCACCGACGCTGCTCGACGTACTCGGCATGGTTGTAGGTGCGGCGGACCGGGTTCGGGTCGACGTGCGAGAGCTGCGCGTCGATCCACTTGTCGGGATAGCCCAACTCGTTGAGCGTGGTCGAAAGGGTGGCGCGGATACCGTGGCCCGTCAGCCGGCCGTCGTAACCCAGCCGCTTCACTGCCGTATTGAGCGTGTTTTCGCTGATGCGCTGCTTCAGGCTCTTGGCCCCCGGGAACACGTGCTTCTGTCCCTGCTTGAACCGCTCCAGCATGTGCCGGACGATTTCAACCGCCTGCAGGGACAGCGGCACGATGTACGGCGGGATGTCCTCCGTCCGCAGGTTTTCCTTCTGCATCTTCAGTTCGAGCTGCTTCACCACATCTGGCGGAATGATCCACAGGCCGTCATCGAGGTGGAACTGATCCGGCGTCGCAAGCCGCAGCTCGCCCGTGCGCACGCCCGTCAGAAACAACATGCGGACGCCGAGCTGGGTCTGCAGCCGGCCGGGGTACTTGCGCAGCAGTTGCAGGAACTCGGGTAGCTCCGACATGCGCAGGAACGGGTTGTGGCGCACGGGCGGCTGCGGCATGGCGACCACATCCAGGTCGGAAGCCGGGTTGCGTTCCAGGCCGGGCACGACCACCAGCGCGTAGCGGAATAGCTGGTTGAGCCAGGTACGCACCTTCTCGGCCACCGAGGGCGCACCGCGTTTCTCGATCCGACCGACGATTTCCAGCAGGTCGGCGCGAGTGATGACGTGGATCGAGCGCTTGCCCAGCGTGGGGAGCACGTCGTTGCCGAAGATGCGCGGAAGCGTGGCGAGCGTGGTTTGCCGTCCCCTCTTGAGGCGACCCTGTTCCCGGAACTTCAGCCACTTTTCGTAGACCGCCTGGAAGGTGTTCTGCTCGGCCTGGGTCGCCAGTTGTCGGTCCCTCGTCCGCTGGCGCTGCGGGTTGATGTCCTTGGCGACGAGCGCCCGCGCCTCGTCGCGGCGGGTGCGTGCCTCGCGCAGGCTGATCTCGGGATACACCCCCAAGGACATCCGCTTCTGCCGGCCGAGCCAGGTATAGCGGAAGTGCCAGGTCTTCGTGCCCGCGGCCGAGACGGCCAGCGACAGGCCGTCGAAGTCGGGGAGGGTGTAGTCCGTCCCGGTGGCCTTGGCCTGCCGAACGGCGACATCAGAAAGTGCCATGTCTGCTCCTGAACTGAGTCAGGAGTCAGATCGTCATCCCATGGCCCGCTCGTTCCTACCAACAATCCGGACTCGAACCCAACCGCCTTGATGGACTACTGGATGGACTAAATCAGTCCATCTGTCGGTGGATTCCGGTGGCCTTCACTGGACGCTCATCCGGCGAAAAAGCCTTTGCTGATAGTGGTTTATGGAACTCCTTGGAACTCCATGGAACCTGAACTGGAGCGGGTGATGGGAATCGAACCCACGCCATCAGCTTGGGAAGCTGAGGTTCTGCCATTGAACTACACCCGCACGGCAGCCGATTTTCGGGCGTTTCGGCCTTGATGTAAAGCAGGCGGCGGCCCAAACGCGGCAATAGCGGGCGGATCTTGCGGTAAAATCGCCGGTTCCGCTTTTGGCTGGCGATGCGGGGCCTTGCAATGACCGACACGATTTCGATCGAACTCAACGGCGTGCCGACGGCGCTCGCGCCAGGCCTGACGCTGGCCGATCTGCTGATGCGCGAGGGCCTGCTCGAGCGGCGCATTGCCGTGGAGCACAACGGCGAGATCGTTCCGCGCAGCGGCTACGCCAGCATCCGCCTGGCGGCCGGCGACCGGCTCGAGGTGGTGCATGCCATCGGCGGCGGCGCGACATGACCGACGGAGAAGCCCATATGACCACGACCGACCTCACCCCACCCGTGGACCGGCCGCTGACACTGGCGGGCCGCACCTACCGCTCGCGCCTCCTGGTGGGCACCGGCAAGTATCGCGATCTGGCCGAAACCGCGCAGGCGGTGGCGGCGAGCGGCGCCGAAATCGTCACGCTGGCCGTGCGGCGCGTGAACCTCGGTCAGGACCCCAAGGCGCCCAATCTGCTCGAGGCGATCCCGCCGGAGCGCTACACCCTGCTGCCCAACACGGCGGGCTGCTTCGACGCCGACAGCGCAGTGCGCACCTGCCGGCTGGCGCGCGAGCTGCTGGGCGGTCACCGGCTGGTGAAGCTGGAGGTGCTGGGCGATGAAAAAACGCTCTATCCCGATGTGCGCGCCACGCTCAAAGCCGCCGAGATCCTGATTCGCGACGGCTTCGAGGTGATGGTCTACACGAGCGACGACCCCATCGTGGCGCGCGAA
>PKCW01000263.1 GCA_002862965.1 Pseudomonadota bacterium | reverse complement strand
GCCTTGAGCGATCTGCGTCAGGCCATCGCGACCGGACTCGCCGCCGCCTGATCCCTGAATGACCGGGCGTCCGGCGGCGCAGGACGGTTTTCGCGGCCGGGGTCGAGCGGGCTGGTAGACTCGGCGCATGAACACCGCTTTCTCCCGCCGCTTCTGCGTGGCCCCGATGCTGGATTGCACCGACCGCCACGCGCGCCACCTGATGCGTCTGATCAGCCGCCACGCCTGGCTCTACACCGAGATGGTGACGACCGGCGCGCTCCTGCGCGGGCAGCCGGAGCGCCATCTGGCCCATAGCGTGATCCAGCATCCGGTGGCGCTGCAACTCGGCGGCAGCGATCCGGCCGCGCTCGCCCGGTGCGCCCGGCTTGGCGAGGACTGGGGCTTCGACGAGATCAACCTGAACGTGGGCTGCCCCAGCGACCGCGTGCAGGGCGGGCGCTTCGGCGCCTGTCTGATGGCCGAGCCCGCGCTCGTCGCCGACTGCGTCGCGGCGATGCAGGCCGTGGTGCGGATTCCGGTGACGGTCAAGACACGGCTCGGGATCGACGACCTCGATCACGACGAACACCTGCATCGCTTCATCGGCACGGTCGCCGCGTCCGGCTGCCGGACCTTCGTCCTGCATGCGCGCAAGGCCTGGCTCCAGGGGCTGAGCCCGCACGAAAACCGCACCGTGCCGCCGCTGCAGTATGCACGGGTCCACGGCGTCAAGGCGGCGATGCCCCATCTTGAAATCATCCTCAACGGCGGCTTGACCGATCTCGACGCTGCGCTGGCCGCAGGCGCGGGGCTCGATGGGGTGATGCTGGGGCGGGCGGTGTACGACAGCCCCTGGCTTCTTGCCGAGGTGGACACGCGCTTCTATGGCGATGACCGGACGGTGGTCGACCGGGTCGCGGTGATCGAGGCCTACGGCGCGTATGCGCGCGCCGAACTGGCGGCCGGGACGCCGCTCAATGCGCTGACGCGGCCGCTGCTGGGGATGTTCAACGGGCTGCCCGGCGCGCGCGCTTTCCGGCGCCATCTGAGCGAGCAAGTGTGCCGCCCCGGCGCGGGCTGGTCGGTGGTGGCGCAGGCGCTGGATCCATGGCGGGCCGCGCCCCTGTCGGCCTGAGCGGGAGCGCATGCCGCTCGATCCGCCGACCGGCCTGAACCCGCGCCTGGCGGGGGCGGCTGCCGAGGTTGCCGGCCGCTGCCTGGTCCGGCTGCCCGAGGTGGCCAAGGCGCATGCAGCCGCTGTGTTGGGATGGGCGCTGTGGCGTCGCGAAAGCCGGTGCCCGCCGCACCTGGGGGTGCGCTTTCCCGCGGACGCTCTGGGGGCGCCGGAGGGCTGGCTGCGGGCCTGCTTCACGCGGCGCGCGATGGCCTTGTTCAATCTGGCCGATGCGCTGTGGGGCACGCCGCGCCGGGCCCCGGCCGGCGTTTCGGTGACCGGCTGGCCGGCGCTCGCCGCGTTGCAACGCCAGCGCATCCCCGTCATTTTGCTGGCCGGACATTTCATCGATCTTCCGGTAGGGGTTCGGGCGCTGGCCGAACGGGTCCCGCTCGTGGTGGTGGCGCGCATGTTCCGCCATCCGGCGCTGCGACGGCCGCTGGCGCGCCTGGCGCGCCGCACCGGCGGCAAGCTCGTCGACGGACGGGACGCGCGCGAGATCTGGCGGTGCCTCCGGCGCGGCGAAACTGTGCTGATTCTGGCGGACTACCCCGTCCCGGGAGGATCGCGCGCGACCGAGGACCGGATCGGGCGGCTGGCGCGCGCAACCGGGGCGGTGGTGTTGCCCTTGTCGTGCCGACGCGTCGACGCGCGGTTGTGCTTGGCGGTCGGCACGCCGCTCACGGACGATCAGACGAGCGATGCGGCCCTGCGCGCGCTCTATGCGGGATGGATCGCCGAGTCGCCGATCGACTACCTGTGGCCGCGGGCCCCGCGGGAATCGAATGAGCGCGCCACGACCGGGGCGGCCGGGCGAGCGCGCAGGCGAGACGTGCCGGTCCGGAGCGGGTTTTGGTAAGCTGATCGCTTTTGGGAGCGCTGGGTGGCGATCCGCACCAGAGTCAAGATCTGCGGCATCACCCGTCTCGACGACGCCCTGCAGGCGGCCGATGCCGGCGTCGATGCCATCGGGCTGGTGTTCCATCCAGGCAGCCCCCGGTATCTCGAGGCCGCCGGCGCGGCGCGCTGGGTGCACCGCATCCCGGCCTTCGTGAGCGTGGTCGGCCTGTTTCTCGACGCCGAGCCCGCTTTCATCGACGGCATCCTGGCCGAGATCGATCTGGACCTGTTGCAGTTCCACGGCCGCGAAACGCCCGCCGCATGCGAGCGCCACGGCCGGGCCTACATCAAGGCTCTGGGCATGGGGGGCGCCGGAACCGACGTCGTGACTCAGGCGCGCGCGCATGTGCGGGCGCGCGGGATGCTGCTCGACAGCCACGCGCCGGGCGAGGCGGGCGGTCGCGGGCAGCGCTTTGCCTGGGACGCCATTCCCGGTGAGCGGCCCTTGCCGCTGATTCTGGCCGGCGGGCTGGACGCGGGAAATGTCGCGGCGGCCATCCATCAGGTCCGCCCGTGGGCGGTGGATGTGAGCAGCGCGGTCGAAAGCGCGCCCGGGATCAAGGACCCGCGGCGCATGCAGGAATTCATGGAGGCTGTGAGACGTGCCGATGCCGAGACTTGAGGGTGCGGGAAGCCCGCTGCCCGATGCGCGGGGGCATTTCGGCCCCTACGGGGGGCGATTCGTCCCCGAGACCCTGGTGGCGGCGCTGGAGGCGTTGACCGAGGCCTATCACGAGGTCGGCCGGGATCCCGAGTTCCGCCGCCGGCTCGATGCCGATCTCGCGCACTATGTGGGACGGCCCTCGCCGCTGTATCTGGCCGAGCGCCTGACGCATGAGGTGGGCGGCGCGCGCATCTACCTCAAGCGCGAGGATCTGAACCACACCGGCGCGCACAAGGTGAACAACACCGTCGGCCAGATCCTGCTCGCCCAGCGCATGGGCAAGCGGCGCATCATCGCCGAGACCGGCGCCGGTCAGCATGGCGTGGCGACCGCGACCGTGGCGGCCCGGCTGGGGCTCGCATGCGTGGTCTACATGGGCGCCGAGGACGTCAAGCGTCAGGCGCCGAACGTCTATCGCATGAAGCTGCTCGGCGCCGAGGTGCGGCCCGTGGAGTCCGGCAGCCGCACGCTCAAGGACGCCATGAACGAGGCCATGCGCGACTGGGTCACGCACGTGGACGACACCTTCTACGTGATCGGCTCGGTGGCCGGGCCGCATCCCTATCCCATGATGGTGCGCGACTTCCAGTGCATCATCGGGCGGGAAACCCGCGAGCAGATGCTGGCGCAGGAGGGGCGGCTGCCCGACGCGCTGGTGGCCTGCGTCGGCGGCGGTTCCAACGCCATGGGGCTGTTCCACCCGTTTCTCGACGACCCGGAGGTGGCGCTCTACGGTGTCGAGGCGGCGGGCCACGGGCTGGCCTCGGGGCAGCATTCGGCGCCGCTGTCTGCGGGCCGGCCGGGCGTCCTGCACGGCAGCCGGACCTATCTGCTCGACGATGCCGACGGCCAGATCCAGGAGGCGCATTCCATCTCGGCGGGGCTCGATTACCCGGGCGTCGGGCCGGAACACAGCTGGCTGAAGGACAGCGGGCGCGCGCATTACGTTTATGCCACCGATGAGGAGGCGCTGGCGGCCTTTCATCGCCTGACCCGCACCGAAGGCATCATCCCCGCGCTGGAAAGCGCGCATGCCCTGGCGTATGCCGAGCGCCTCGCGGCGCGGATGGCGCCGGCGCAGACCCTCGTCGTCAACCTTTCCGGCCGCGGCGACAAGGACATCTTCACCATCGCCGCGCGGGAGGGCATCGCGCTATGAGTCAGGCGCCATCACGGATCGAACGTCGTTTCCGGGCCCTGCACGAGCAGTCCCGCGCCGCGCTCGTCACTTACGTCATGGCCGGCGATCCCGATGCCGATACCACGCTGGACCTCCTGCATGCCCTCGTCGCCGGAGGCGCGGACATCCTCGAACTCGGCGTGCCGTTTTCCGATCCGGTCGCCGACGGGGTCGCCATCCAGTTGGCGGCCGGCCGCGCCTTGCGGTCCGGAATGAATCTGCCGGGCGTGCTCGATCTGGTGCGCCGTTTCCGGGAGCGGAACGGCGAGACGCCGATCGTGCTGATGGGTTATCTGAACCCGATCGAACGCATGGGCTACGGCGCATTCGCAGCGGCGGCGAGCGCCGCCGGCGTCGACGGCGTGCTGACCGTGGACCTGCCGCCGGAGGAAGGCGAGGGATTACTGCCGGCCTTGCGCGAGGCGCGGCTTGCGCCCATTTTCCTGGTGGCGCCGACGACCACCGACCGCCGCATGGCCTGGATCTGCGAGCAGGCGCAGGGGTTTGTCTATTACGTCTCGCTCAAGGGCGTGACCGGCGCCGCCAGTCTGGACCTCGAAGCCGTCGGCGAGCGGCTGGCGGTGGTGCGGGCACTGACCAGCTTGCCGGTCGGCGTCGGGTTCGGCATCACGGGACCCGAACAGGCGGCCGCGGTGGCTGCCGTTGCCGATGCCGTGGTGGTGGGCAGCGCACTGGTCAAGACCATCGCGGGCGGCAATCCCGGCACCCTGCCGGAGCAGATCACGGCCCAGGTGAGCGCCTTGCGGGTGGCCATGGATGAGGCGCCGCGCGCCAGAGGAATCGCGCCATGAACTGGTTCACCAAACTGATGCCCTCTCGCATCCGCACCGAAAGCGAACAAAAGCGGGCGGTGCCGGAAGGGGTCTGGGATCGCTGCGAATCCTGCGAGGCGATGCTCTACCGCCCCGAACTCGAGCGCAACCAGGAGGTGTGCCCGAAGTGCGGCCACCACGGCCCCATCGAGCCGCGGCGGCGCCTGGCGCAGTTTTTCGATCCGGAGACGGCTACCGAACTGTTCGCGGGCGTGGAGCCGGTCGATGCCCTGAAGTTTCGCGACAGCAAGAAGTACAAGGATCGCCTCACGCAGGCCCAGAAGGCCATCGGCGAGAAGGACGCCCTGCTGGTCATGAAGGGCCTGCTCAAGCAACTGCCGGTGGTCGCAGCCGCGTTCGACTTTCGCTTCATGGCCGGCTCCATGGGCGCGGTCGTCGGCGAGAAGTTCGTCCGCGCCGCGCGCCAGAGCCTCACCGACCGCGCGCCGCTGGTCTGCTTTGCGGCCAGCGGCGGGGCGCGCATGCAGGAGAACCTCTTTTCCCTGATGCAGATGGCCAAGACCAGTGCGGCACTGGCCGAGTTGTCCGCGGCCGGGGTGCCCTTCGTGTCCGTGCTGACCCATCCCACCACCGGCGGGGTATCGGCCTCGCTCGCCATGCTGGGGGATGTGAACGTGGCCGAGCCGCGCGCGCTGATCGGTTTTGCCGGTCCCCGCGTGATCCAGCAGACAGTGGGGCAGACCCTGCCCGAGGGCTTCCAGCGCAGCGAGTTCCTGCTGGAGCACGGGACGGTCGACTTCATCCTGGATCGGCGCCAGATGCGCGATCGCCTGGCCAGCGTGCTGCGGATCTTCATGCGCCTGCCGGGACCGCCGGCCGAGTGAGCGCGGCGGAGTCCACGCGCGATCTGGCCGGCTGGCTGGCCCATCTGGAAGGCTTGCATCCGCGCGAGATCGAGCTGGGACTGGACCGGGTGCGCGCCGTGTTCGAGGCGCTGGGCCGGCCGCGCCCGGCGCGTCGGGTCATCACGGTGGCCGGCACCAACGGCAAGGGCTCCAGCGTCGCCTTCCTGGAGGCCATCCTCGCGGCCGCCGGCCGACGCGTGGGCAGCTACACCTCGCCGCACCTGTGGCGCTACAACGAGCGGGTGCGCTTGGCGCAACGGCCGGTGGACGACGCCGCGCTGTGCAGGGCCTTCGCGCGGGTGGAGCAGGCGCGCGGCGACATCAGCCTGAGCTACTTCGAGTTCGGCACCCTGGCGGCGCTGGATCTGTTCGCCCGCGCGGATCTCGAGGTGGCGGTGCTCGAGGTCGGCCTGGGGGGGCGGCTCGACGCGGTGAATGTCGTGGACGCCGACATTGCCCTCATCACCGCCATCGATCTGGATCACACCGACTGGCTGGGCCCCGACCGGGACAGCATCGCCCGCGAGAAGGCAGGCATCAGCCGCGCGACGCGGCCGCTGATCTGCGCCGACCCCGCGCCCCCCGCCGGCCTGCTGCAGCATGGTTTGGGGATGCCGCGCTGGTGCGCGGGCACCGATTTTCGCATCCATGAAGGTCGCGACGGCCGATGGGATTTTCGCAGCGCCGGCGGCGACTGGACCGGGCTGCCGCCGCCGGCGCTGCGCGGCGCGCATCAATACCGCAATGCCGCCGGCGTGCTGGCCGCGCTGATGCAGTTGCCGGCCGGGCTACGACCGGATCGCGCCGCGGTGGCGCAGGGATTGCGCGCGGCACACCTGCCCGGCCGTCTCGACCATCGTCCGGGCGCCGTGACCCAGATCTTCGATGTGGCGCACAACCCGGCGGGCGCGCAGGTTCTGGCCGCGCATCTGGCCGACCTGCCGGTGACCGGGATACGCCGGACGATCCTGGGCATCCTGCAGGACAAGGATGCGGCGCCCATGATCGCAGCGCTCGGGCCGCATACCGACCGCTGGTACGTCCCGGATCTGCCTGGACCGCGCGGTGGGCGGGCGGCATGGGTGGCAGACGCCATCCGGCAACGGACCCCTGACGCGATCATCCAGTGCTTCGATCATCCCGCCGACGCCTATCGCGCCGCCCTGATCGACGGCCGCCCGGGGGATCGCGTGCTGGTGACGGGTTCCTTCCTGACCGTGGCCCTTGCCGCGCCCGAACCCTTATAATGACGAGTTGGTGATGCGAGCGGCTTGGAGTGACGGCATGGATCCGATCCTGAGGCGACGACTGGTCGGCGCGGCGGTTCTCTGGGCCGGGGCGATGGTGCTGCTGCCCTGGGTGCTCGACCGCAAGCCTGCCGCGACCGAGCCGCCGGCGCTGGTGACGGGCGGGGATCCCGAGCGCGAAATGCGCACCATCGACCTGGCGCCACCGCCACTCCGCGAGGCGACGCCGACGCCGACGCCGACGCCGGTTCAGTCGCCGCCCCCGGATGCGGCCGAGATACCCGCCCCGGTTGCGGGGGTTCCAGCGATGCCCGAGCCGCCGCCGAACGAGGACGAGGCCGCGAGCGTCATGCCTGAGCGCCCAGCGGCGCCCGCGCAGACAGCGCGGAAGCCCGCTCCGGAGGCGAAGGTCAAGCCGCAGGCGCCTGCGCCCGTGGCCCCGCCGAAACCGCCGGTCTCGGCTCCCGCAGTGGCGCCGAAGCCAGCGGCGGTGCCCGTGCGCAGCGATGCTCCGGCTGCCGCCAAACCGGCGGCTGCGACGCCGCCGACCCTTGGCCCGGCGGCAGCGCCACCAGCCGCGATGGCGGGCTGGACGGTGCAGGTAGGCAGCTTCGGCGACCTGCAGAATGCCCAGAGCCTGGCCGCGCGGCTGGTCCAGCGGACACACGCCGATCAGGTGAGCACCCTCGTCGTCGATGGCCGGACCCTCTACCGGGTCCGGGTCGGTCAACT
>PKCW01000186.1 GCA_002862965.1 Pseudomonadota bacterium | reverse complement strand
TTTGCCGAGCGCATGAAGTTCTCGGCCATGCTGCTGTTCAGTGCCGTCTGGCTGACATTGGTCTACCTGCCCATCGCGCACATGGTGTGGAGCGGCAACGGTGGCCTGATGTGGGATTGGGGCGTACTCGACTTCGCCGGCGGCACCGTGGTTCACATCAACGCGGGCATCGCCGGTTTCGTGGCGTGTCTGGTCATGGGCAAGCGCAAGGGCTATCCGACCACCGCCATGCCGCCGCACAACCTGACCTACACCCTGATCGGCGCTTCCATGCTGTGGGTGGGGTGGTTCGGGTTCAACGCGGGGTCGGCCGTGGCCGCCGATGGTTCCGCCGGCATGGCCATGCTGACCACACAGGTCGCCACCGCAGCAGCCGCATTGGCCTGGATGTTCGCCGAATGGCTGAGCCACGGCAAACCCTCCGTCCTGGGCATCGCCTCGGGCGCCGTGGCCGGCCTGGTCGCTGTCACACCGGCTTCCGGCACCTGCGGTCCCATGGGCGCGCTGCTGCTGGGTCTCATCGCCGGCGTGCTGTGCTTCCTCGCCTCGACCCGGCTCAAGCGCGCGCTGGGCTACGACGACTCGCTGGACGTCTTCGGCGTGCATGCCGTCGGCGGTCTGGTCGGCGCCATCCTGACCGGCCTGTTCGCCGATGTCTCCATGGGCGGCAAGGGCCTGGCCGAAGGCGTGAGCATCGGTGCCCAGCTGTGGATCCAGATCAAGGGCGCCCTGTTCACCGTGATCTACACGGCGGTGCTCAGCTTCATCATCCTGAAGGTGATCGACGTGCTGATCGGTCTGCGGGTGAGTGAGGAAGAGGAAACCCAGGGGCTGGACATCTCGCTGCACGACGAGCGCGGCTACAACCTCTGATCATTCGCTCCACGCTTCGAACCCTGGAATCCATCGATTCCAGGGTTTTTTTGTGGCCGGACAGTGCCGCGCGCCGCGCGGCGGACCCGTCGCCACCCTCAAGCAAGCCAAAGCACGCGCCGATACCTCAGGTGACGCGGTCGCCGGACCGCGCCGACGGCAGGGCCTCGTCCCGCCCCTCCACCGATCACGAAAACCCTCAGGAAGGGAGCACCGGACGATGACGACGCATCCCCTGGCTCTGTTGCTCTGTGGCGCCGCACTGTGCTGGCCGCTGGTCGGCGGCGCGGAAATCTATCAATCCCGCGACGCGGCCGGCAATGTCGTCTACAGCGACCGGCCGCTCAACGCAGCGTCGCAGAAGAGCACGCTCAGCAGCCCGCCCCGCGGCGAAGCGCCGCCTCCCGCCGCGACAGCGCCGCAAGACCAGGCAGCCATCGATGAAGACAGCCCGGAGATCCGCAAATCACGCTGCGAGAAGATCCGCGGGCTGATCGCCCGCTACGAAAAGTCGGAGTACCTCACCCGCGAGGGACCGGACGGGAAAAACCAGGTCCTGAGCGATCTCGAAAAGACACGCGAACTCGAATCCCTGCGTGAGCAGGAAGCCGCGCAATGCGATTCCTGAAGCTTTTCGAGCCGGCGCTCGTTGAACGGCGCCGTTTTTCTCCGCGATCACCGCAGCACCCCAGCGCCGTCCCCGACCCTTTTGCTCGGAACTTCCGAGCACGCGTTAGGAGCGCCCGCCAAAATGTGGCCTTCACCCGTTGGTGACGCTCTGAGTTCCTCAATAAGCCGACCCACCGATTCCTTCAAAGCGTCGGACTTATCTCTCCATTCTGCGATCTTATACGTGCGCCATTTCTGCGTATAGTTATCGGCGACATCCAATCCCATCTCTTCGACGACCACTTTCCTCAAGCGGTCTCTGGCTTGCCGCGATCGATCCGTGCCGTGAATCCATGGGAAATTGAAAATCAGATTTCCCGCAGAGTTGACTGTCAACAGGGAGCGCTCACAAACTTCAATGACTTTGACATTGAAAGACCCATTGGCGTTTCCGCTTCCAAAGGTAACCCCACAACCATTTTTCAAAAAGGTGTCATATAGCACTTCCAGTCGCCTGACATCCTCATCCTGAAGCTTCGCTCTCGCATCGATGAAGAAAGCATTTCGATCCCACTTTCTCCGCGCTTCTTTCATCGGAATTGCTACAGACATCTTCGCCTTTCGCGCTTCTTCGGTGTAGCCAAACAAGGCTGGAACAAGGATCTTCATATCGCCGTAAGAAAACTGACGAGCCTCAACCAAAAGAACCTCGGAGCGCTCCATCTGCTTGTTCAGAAAATCCACCACACTGCGCAGCTCCATGGGAGACTCATCAAGAAAAAAGATGATCCTCAGAAGACCTTCCCGAAGGTTCTGCTGAACCCGCTCAAAAAACTCGTCCGCCTCGACTTCATCGTATGGCTCCAATGATCGAAGACAATCTTCAAGCGTGAGATTTCTTTTTTTGGCTTCCGCTTCCGCCAATCCTACAAGCTCTTCTTTCGTCCAGTAATAGTAGCCGCTGGCTGCGTATTCAAGCATCTGGCCCACGATTTCCCGACGCGACCGTGTATCTGCAAAGCGCTTGCACTCGACAAACGTTGGAATCGCATCCTGATCCACGAAGAAAAAATCGAGACTCCAACGGTCTGCGCCCGTCTGGGGGCTCGGCACCGGCATTTCCCGTTTGACGAGCAGCCACCGCCGTGGATTCTCCGGATCGATCTGTTCCCCCGGCAACAAGTCTGGGGTTGTCTCGAGGAGGTCTTGAAGTTCCTTGCTTTCGTTCCGGCAGCGCCAACGCGACATGGCAATGACACCTCTTTGCCCGTCGACGAAGTAAGCACCTGACATGCGATTCACTCCCGCCCATGATTGGCAAACCGAAATATGCAAAAACCGTGAGTCTCATCTCCCGCAGCCATAGCGCTGTCGCGTCAGCACGATGTTGATCAGGAGCTGAATCATCCAGCGGAATATCGACTCGGCGCTGCATGCCTTTAGCGTGGACGGCGGAAATGCCGGAGAGGCGCGCCATCGCCGACAAATTACATCGGCGGGCGTCCCGGCGGCGCCGACTCGGGCCGGCAACGGCCTCACTCCCAGCGCAGCCCGGCGCCGGCCTGATATTCCGTCACCCGGGTTTCGAAGAAGTTCTTCTCCTTGCGCAGGTTGGCCTGTTCGTCCAGCCAGGGCAGGGCCTCCACGGCGTCGGCAAAGGGTTCGGGGATGCGCAACTGGTGCGCGCGCCGGTTGGCGATGTAGCGGAACTGCGCGACATGCAGCTCGGCGCTGTAACCGAGGATCGGCTGCGGCAGGAGATACTCGGCATAGGCGACCTCGGCGGCCTCGGCCTGTTGCCACATCGCGGCAAGCGCGTCCGGGTCGAGCGTGAGCGACTCTTCCTGCAAAATCTGCCGCACCACGCGGATGCCGAAGCCGCTGTGCAGCACCTCGTCGCGCATGATGTACTGCAACTGTTCGGCGGTGCCTTTCATCAGCCCGCGCCGCTGCAGCGCGAAGATCGGCGAGAAGCCGTTGAAGAACCAGCAGCCTTCGAACACCGCCGCGAAGAACAGATAGGCCATCACGAAGTCGGTCAGCACCGCCGGGTCGCGCAGATCCAGCCCCGGCTGCAGGATGCTGGCGAGCCGCGCGTTGGCGATGCGGATCTTGGCGTGGATCGCCGGCACCACCCGGTAGCGGTTGTAGATCTCGGCCTGATCGAGTCCCAGCGTCTCGATGCAGTGCTGGTAGGTCCAGGTGTGCAGGGCCTCTTCGTAGACCTGCCGCGCCTGGTAGATCTGCAGTTCCGGCGCGCTCATCTTCTCCATCACGGCGAGGCCGATGTTGCGCATGGCGAGGATGTCGGCGGTGGTGAGGTAGGCCAGCACGTTCTCGTAGACGTGGCGCTCGGCGGGGCTGAGCGCGTGCCGGTAGTCGTGGATGTCCTGCGCCATGTTGATGTCGAGCGGCGTCCAGTGGTTCTTGTTGGCGTTGAGAAAATACTCCCAGGCCCAGGGATACTTGAACGGCGCCAGTTGGTTGATGTCGGTCTGGCCGTTGAGCACGCGCTTGTCGGCGGCGTTCACCGGCGCCAGTGCCGGCGCCTGCGCGGGCGGCGGCAGAGGGGTCGCCGGTGCGCCGACCACGGCCGCGTCGGTTTCATCCCAGTTCAGCGACATCGCCGTACTCCCGTTCATCGGCATCGAAAAGCTCATTGGCAGGCCTCGCAGTCGGGGTTGTCGATCGCGCAGTGCAGTGCCGCGTCCGGCGTGGGCGCCGCCTTCTCCAGATGGGTGGCGCCGCGGGTGCGCAGGTAATAGGTGGTCTTGAGGCCGCGCCGCCAGGCGAGCTTGTAGAGCGCATCGAGCTTCGCGCCCGAGGCCTCGGCGACGTAGAGGTTCAGCGACTGCGCCTGATCCAGCCACTTCTGCCGCCGCGCCGCCGCCTCCACCAGCCAGACCGGGTCGATCTCGAAGGCGCAGGCATAGCGCGCCTTCAGCTCCGCCGGCACCCGCGCGATCGGCGCCAGGCTGCCGTCGTAGTACTTCAGATCGTTGATCATCACCGCGTCCCACAGCCCCAGCGCCTGCAGTTCGCGCACCAGATAAGGGTTGACGACGGTGAACTCGCCGGAGAGATTGGATTTGACGAACAGGTTCTGGAAGGTCGGCTCGATCGAGGCGCTCACCCCGCAGATGTTGGCGATGGTCGCGGTCGGCGCGATCGCCAACAGGTTGCCGTTGCGCATGCCCTGGCGGCGCACCTGCTCGCGCAGGCCCGCCCAGTCGAGCGTGGCGTTGCGATCGACCTCGAGCGTCTCGCCGCGCGTCTGCGCCAGCAGCGCGAGCGAATCGAGCGGCAGGATGCCCTGGCTCCACAGCGAACCCTCATAGCTCGGATAGCGGCCGCGTTCGGCGGCGAGCGCGGACGATGCCGCGATGGCGTGATGGCTGATCAGCTCCATCGCGCGGTCGGCGAACTCGACTGCGGGCGATGAGGCGTAGGCGAGCCGGAGCCGGTGCAGGGCGTCCTGAAAGCCCATGATCCCAAGGCCGACCGGGCGGTGGCGCAGGTTGGAGCGTCGCGCCTGCGGCACGCTGTACCAGTTGATGTCGATGACGTTGTCGAGCATGCGCATGGCGGTGGCGACGGTGCGCGCGAGCTTTGCCTCGTCGAGCCCCGCCTCGTCCAGGTGGGCGGCGAGGTTGACCGAGCCCAGATTGCAGACGGCGATCTCCGCATCGCTGGTGTGCAGGGTGATCTCGGTGCACAGATTGGAGCCGTGCACGCGGCCCTGATGCCCGTTGGTGTAGCGCAGGTTGCAGGCATCCTTGAAGGTGAGCCAGGGATGGCCGGTCTCGAACAGCATCGAGAGCATCCGCCGCCACAGCTGCACCGCCGGCAGCCGCTTGTGCAGGCGCAGGCGGCCGGCCGCGGCGAGCCGCTCGTACTCGACATAGCGCGCCTCGAAGTCCGCCCCGACCAGGTCGTGCAGGTCGGGCGTCTCGTCCGGCGAGAACAGCGTCCAGTCGGCCTCCTCGCAGACCCGGCGCATGAACAGGTCGGGAATCCAGTGGGCGGTGTTCATGTCGTGGGTGCGGCGGCGCTCATCGCCGGTGTTCTTGCGCAGTTCGAGGAACTCCTCGATGTCGATGTGCCAGGTCTCGAGGTAAGCGCAGACCGCGCCCTTGCGCTTGCCGCCCTGGTTGACCGCCACCGCGGTGTCGTTGGCGACCTTGAGGAAGGGCACCACGCCCTGACTCTTGCCGTGCGTGCCCTTGATGACCGAGCCAAGCCCGCGCACCCGCGTCCAGTCGTTGCCGAGGCCGCCGGCAAACTTGGAGAGCAGGGCGTTGTCGCGGATGGCGCCGAAGATGCCGTCGAGGTCGTCCGGCACGGTGGTGAGGTAGCAGGAGGAGAGCTGCGGGCGCAGCGTGCCGGCGTTGAACAGCGTCGGCGTGCTGCTCATGAAGGCGAAGCTGGAGAGCAGCCGGTAGAACTCGATGGCGCGGGTCTCGCGGTCGACCTCATGGAGCGCCAACCCCATCGCCACGCGCATGAAGAACGCCTGCGGCAGCTCGAAGCGGCGCCCGTCGAGGTCGAGCAGGTAGCGGTCGTAGAGCGTCTGCAGGCCCAGATAGGTGAAGTCCAGATCGCGCGCCGGTTCGAGCGCCGCGCTCAAGGCGCCCAGGTCGAACTCGAGCAGACGCGGGTCGAGGCGCTGCGCCTGCACGCCGCACGCCAGATAGCTGCGGAAATAGTCGGCGTACCCTTGCTGCGGCGGTGTCGCGGCATCGACCGGCGGCAGCGCCAGCACCTCGCCGGCCTCGCGGCGCAGCACGTCGAGCAGCAGGCGGGCGGCGACGCGGCTGTAGTCGGGATCGCGCTCGATCAGCGTGCGCGCGCTCATCACCAGCGCCTGACCCACCTCCGCCATCGGCATGCCGTCGTAGAGATTGCGGCGCAGCTCGGCCAGCACCGGCGCCGGTTCGGCGTGTGCGAGCCCCGTGCAGGCGCGGGCGATGACGGCTTCGAGTTCGGCCAGCGGCAGCGGCGCGCCGCGGCCGTCCGCGGTGATGACTTGCAGGGTCTCGGCAGACGATGGCACCGCCGGCTGCGTGGCCTGCCGGTGGTGGGCGCGCGCCTCGCGGTAGAGCACGTAGGCGCGCGCGACCTTGTGATGGCCGGCGCGCATCAGCGCCAGCTCCACCTGATCCTGGATCTCCTCGATGTGCACGGTGCCGCCGGGCGGCAGCCGGCGATGCAGGGCGCCGGCCACCTGCGCGGTGAGTTCGGCGGCGAGCTCGTGGATGCGGCGCGAGGCCGGACCATCGGCGTTTTCGACCGCCAGAAACGCCTTGCCGAGCGCGACCGCGATCTTGCCGGCATCGAAGGCGGTCAGCTCGCCGTTGCGGCGGATCACCCGCAAGGTCGCGACCGGCTGCGCTGCCGATGGCGATGGGGGCAGGGGGTTGTACGGGCTGGACGGGCGAGCCGTCGCGGATGGAGCGAGGATGTCGGTCTGCATGGCGCCTCCCAAGTGGATACCGGGTCGGGCCGACGCGCGGGCTCACGGACGCCCCGGCCGGATGAACAGGCGGCGCCGACGAGACCTTTGACGCGAAGGCTCGGGTTCGAGCTCTCCCGGCAACGCCGGACGAGGCCATCCTCGGCAGGTATTCGGACTTGGAGACAGGCTCTTGCGAGCGCCTACGGTCGCGGCTTCCCACCCTCGCGGGCAGTGCCTGGCGGTGATGCCGGGCGACCTTCGTTTCTCCTTACCGCTGCGCGACAGTTCCGGATTCGCACCGGATTCCCTGCAAGCACACACAACATTTAGTGGATGCACCGAAGACGATGCACAAGATAAGGGACGGCTCCCGCGCTTGCAAGCGCTGAACGCGCGGGCAGGGCATGGACGCTTCAGGCCGGCCGCAGCCCCGCCAGCGTGGCAAAGCACTTGCTGCGCGCCATCTCGATGAATTCGTTCAGATAGGCCACCTCGCCATCCTCGCTGCGGATGGCGGCGTGCAGCGTGCTCCACAAGCCCTGCTCGCCCAGCGGCCGGGTGATCAACAGCCCGCTCGCGGTCGCCTGCGTCACCGCCCACTGCGGCAGCGTGGTCAGGCCGCGTCCGCTGGCGACGAGCTGGACGATCATCAGC
>PKCW01000295.1 GCA_002862965.1 Pseudomonadota bacterium | reverse complement strand
CAATGCGAGCGTGTACGCGCCGGCCAGCAGCCCGGTGTGGCGGGAGACGAAAGCCTCGCCGGTCGCCGCCCCGCCCAGGGCCGCGACGCTGTCCGGCAGTACCGGCAGCACCACGCCATAGCCAGCGGAGACGCTGAACGTGGCCAGCATCAGTGCCCGCAGTGCGTCGATTGGTATGGCGCTTGGGCGCGCCTCGTGCACGGGAATCACCTCACAGATGCGATAGCACGGCCAGACTGCCGGCGGCGAGCGCGTAGCGCTGCCGATCGGGCAGCGGCGGCAGGTCGTCCGGCGCGCAGATGTCGCCCGGCGGCGCTTGTCCGGTATCGGCCTCCAGCCGCCACGGCGCATCGGGCAGATGGAAGTCGGCCGGCCGATCGCTGGCGTTGAGCAGCAGGCACAGCATGCCGGGCTCAGCGCATTCCCGCACGCGGCAGCCGAAGGCGCGGGTGGGCCCGTCCCAGTCCGGCGCATGGCCCTGCGGGCCGAACCAGTCCAGTTCCTCTGCGCGGTAAAAGGCATCGTTGCGCAGACACGGATGGCGCCGGCGCAGCGCGATCAGCCCACGTACGAAGCGCAGTACCTCGCCGTTCTCTTCAACGAGCCGCCAGTCATACCAGGACAGTGCGTTGTCCTGACACCAGGGGTTGTTGTTGCCGGCCTGGCTGCGACGGAACTCGTCGCCGCCGAGCAGCATCGGCACGCCGCGGGCGAGCAGCAGCGTAGCCAACAGGTTCTTGATCTGCCGCAACCGCCTGGCCTCAATGGCAGCATCGATGGTCGGTCCCTCGACGCCGTGGTTCATGCTGAAGTTCTCGTCGGCGCCGTCGCGGTTACCCTCGCCGTTGGCCTCGTTGTGCTTGCGCGCGTAGCTGACGAGGTCGTTGAGCGTGAAGCCATCGTGGCAGGTGACGAAGTTGACGCTGTTGAGCGGCGCCTTGCCGCTGTGCTGATACAGATCGGCGCTGCCACACAGCCGTGAGGCGAACGCACCGGTCATGCCCGCGTCGCCGCGCCAGAAGCGCCGCACGTCGTCGCGAAACCTTCCGTTCCACTCGGCCCAGCGTACGCCCGGAAAGCGGCCGACCTGGTAAGCGCCGCCGGCGTCCCAGGCCTCGGCGATCAGCTTCACGTCGCGCAGGATCGGATCCTCGGCGATGCGCTCGAGCAGCGGCGCATCGGCCATCAGCCGGCCCTCGCGATCGCGGCCGAGAATCGAGGCGAGGTCGAAGCGAAAGCCGTCGACCTGCATCTCCGCGGCCCAGTAGCGCAGGCAGTCGATGATGAAGTCGCGCACGACCGGATGGCTGCAGTTCAGCGTGTTGCCGCAGCCGGAAAAGTTCTCGTAGCGGCGCCGGTCGGCGCCGAGCAGGTAGTAGATCGCGTTGTCGAGCCCGCGAAAGCTGAACATGGGTCCGCGCTCGTCGCCCTCCGCGGTGTGATTGAAAACCACGTCGAGGATCACTTCGAGGCCGTTGCGGTGCAACTCGCGCACGAGGGTCTTGAACTCGTCGATCACGCTGCCCGGCGCGGCGTGCGCAGCGTAAGCCGGTTCCAGCGCAAAGAATGCAAGCGTGTCGTAGCCCCAGTAGTTGCGTCGACCGGCATCTCCGCGATGGAAGGCCTGCACCGGCATCAGCTCGATCGCGGTGACGCCGAGCTCGCGAAGATACGGAATCCTGTCGATCACGCCCAGAAACGTCCCTGGGTGCCGGCTGGCTGACGAGGGATGGACGGTGAGGCCGCGCACGTGGCTCTCGTAGATGACGGTGTCGGACCAGGGCGTCCGCGGCCGCTGTGTCCCCTGCCAGTCGAAGCGCGACCGCAGGAGCAGGCAGCGTCCGTCGCCCGGCGGCACGCCGGCGTCCCCGCGGCCGGCGACGGCCCGGGCGTACGGATCGAGCAGACGCGCGTCGGCGGCAAATCGATATCCGGCCTCCGGCGCCAACGGGCCGTGCACGCGGTAGGCATACGCCTGTCCCCAGCGCACACCTTCGACCAGAGCGTGCCAGATGTCTCCGGTCCGGTGCTGCGCCGGGTCCAGATCGAGCGCCCACAGCGGATGCTGGTCAGCCGGATCCTCGAAGATCAGCAGTTCGACGCGTTCGGCGTGGCGGCTGAAGACGGCGAAGTTGAAGCCGTCGCAGCAGTCGTGCACGCCCAGCGGCAACGGGCTTCCCGGACGGGCATGAAAGCCGTGGTTCCGCCCGGCGGGCGGCCTGCACTGTGCCGTTGCGTGCTCAGTGAGCGTGCTTTCCGCCACAACAGCCGCCCGCCGGCGCCTTGGGCGCATTGCCCGTCTGTGGGGCAGCCGTATTCTTGACGTCGGCTGCAGTGCCCTTCTCCTTGCAGCACTCGTGATCGCCCTTGACGGCGGGTTTGGCCGGCGCCGTGCTCGAAGCGCGCTTGCGTGAAAAGAAGCTCATCTCTGTTCTCCACTGGGTGATCGTGTGGCACATTCTGGAAGCCGGCTGCGACTCCGGCACTGACCTGGATCAAGCGCGGAAGCGGGGCTGTTCGCCTGTCGGCGTCGAGGCCAAGCAGCTCCTTGTATCGCTGCATCGCCGCGCTGCCCTGCGTCATTTCCCGTCCGTGAAGAGCAACACGCGCATCGGCACTACCTCACAGGCTGTCCAGCTGTGCCGTGTCGCGCACCATGCGCCGCAACTCCGCGTCCTCGCCGTTGACGAGCGACTCGAACAGCTCGCGCAGCTGCGCCGTCTCGCTCACATCCGCGAGCTGTTGGTACATGCCCTGCAGCTCGGTGTGGAATGCCCTGGCCGCGTTCTCGGCGTCGTCCACCGACGCGCAGCACAGGCAGCTGCGCAACGCTTCGAGTGCGTCCGGCTGCGGCAGCTCCGGCACCTGGCGGAACCAGGTGTTGAGCACGGCGGGGCTCGCGGTTTCGAGAAATCGTGCCAGGCCCGCGTGCATCTCGTGCTCGTGCTGGGCGAGGTAGTCCAGCATCATCTTCAGGCGCGGCTCGGCGGTCGACTCGGAGATGGACTCGTACTGGTGGCCCAGCGAGTCGTGAAAGCGGACGCACCAGTCGATGATGTCCCGCGTCTGTTCGAGTTTCATTCAGATCTCCTTGCGGCGTAGCCGCAGCGCATTGGTGACGACCGACACCGAGCTCAGGCTCATCGCCGCGGCGGCAATGATCGGGTGCAGCAGCAGCCCGATGAACGGATACAGCACGCCAGCGGCGACCGGCACACCGGCAGCGTTGTAGACGAACGCGAAGAACAGGTTCTGGCGAATGTTGGCCATCGTCGCGCGCGACAGCCGGCGTGCGCGCGCGATGCCGCAGATCGCCCTTGACTAGCGTCACGCCAGCCGACTCCATCGCCACGTCGGTGCCGGTGCCCATGGCGATGCCGACCTGCGCCTGCGCCAGCGCCGGCGCGTCGTTGATGCCGTCGCCAGCCATCGCGACGAAGCGCCCTTGCGCCTGGTGGCGCTTGACCACCTCCACCTTGTCGGCCGGCAGCACTTCGGCCACGACTTCGTCGATGCCGAGCTTTTTCGCGACCGCGGCGGCGGTGTGTCGGTTGTCGCCGGTCAGCATGACGATGCGGATGCCCTCGTCGTGCAGGCTGCGGATCGCCTCCGGCGTCGAGTCCTTGATCGGATCGGCGACGCCGACGTAGCCGGCGACGCGGCCTTCGGTGGCGACGAACATGACGGTCTGCGCCTGCGCGCGCAGCGCATCGGTTTCGGCCTGCAGCCCCGCAACGTCGACGCCCAGATCCTGCATCAGCGCCGCGTTGCCCAGCGCCACCGCACGGCCGTCGACGTGGGCGGCGACGCCCTTGCCGGTGACCGACTGGAAGTCCTCGGCGGCCGCCGCCTCGACGCCGCGCTCGCGCGCACCCTCGACCAGCGCCGCGGCCAGCGGATGCTCGCTGCCGCGTTCGACCGCCGCGACGAGGCGCAGCAGCGCGGCCTCGTCGAAGCCGGCGGCGGGCTTGACGCTGACCAGCCTGGGCTTGCCCAGGGTCAGCGTGCCGGTCTTGTCGACGACCAGGGTGTCGACCTTGCGCAGCACCTCGATCGCCTCGGCGTTGCGGAACAGGATGCCCATGGTCGCGCCGCGGCCAGTGGCGACCATGATCGACATCGGCGTCGCCAGGCCCAGCGCGCGCGGACAGGCGATGATCAGCACCGACACGGCGACGATGATCGCGTAGGCCATGCGCGGCTCGGGGCCGACCAGCCCCCAGACGGTCGCGGCGACGACGGCGATGGCGATGACCACCGGCACGAACCAGCCCGACACCTGGTCGGCGAGCTTCTGGATCGGGGCGCGGCTGCGCTGTGCCTCGGCGACCATCGCGATGATGCGCGACAGCAGTGTGTCGGCGCCGACTTTCTCGGCGCGCATGACCAGCGAGCCGGTACCGTTGATCGTCGCGCCGACCAGCTTGTCGCCGGCCTGCTTTTCGACCGGCACCGGCTCGCCGGTCACCATCGACTCGTCGAGCGTGCTGTGGCCCTCGAGGACGACGCCGTCCACCGGCACCTTCTCGCCGGGCCGCACGCGCAGCCCGTCGCCGACCAGGACCTGCTCAAGCGGCACGTCCTGCTCGTTGCCGTGGTCGCCGATGCGACGCGCGGTCTTGGCCGCGAGTCCGAGCAGTTGCTTGATCGCGGCGCCGGTCTGGCTGCGCGCGCGCAACTCCATGACCTGACCGAGCAGGATCAGCGTGACGATGACGCCGGCCGCCTCGAAGTACACGGCGACACCGCCGGTCTCGCCGCGGAACGAAGGCGGAAAGATGCCGGGCAGCAGCGTGCCGATCACGCTGTAGGCGTAGGCCACCGACACGCCCAGGCCGATCAGCGTGAACATGTTGAGGCTGCGGTTGATGACCGACCGCACGCCGCGCGTGTAGAACGGCCAGGCCGAATACAGACACACCGGGCTCGCCAGCGCCAGCTCGATCCACATTCGCGCGCGATGGCCGAACAGATTCGAGAAGGGCTCACCCGGCAGCAGGTCGCCCATCGCGATGACGACCAGCGGCACCGTGAACGCCATCGCCCACCAGAAGCGCCGCGTCATGTCCTTCAGTTCGGCGCCGTCCTCCTCCGCACCCACCGCGTTGCGCGGCTCCAGCGCCATGCCACAGATCGGGCAGCTGCCGGGCGCGTCGCGCACGATCTCCGGGTGCATCGGGCACACCCATTCGGTCTTCGGCGCAGACGCCGGCGCAAGGACGGGCTCCAGCGCCATGCCGCATTTGGGACATCGCCCGGGCTTGTCGCTGCGCACTTCCGGGTGCATCGGACAGCTGTAGAGAGTGCCGGCCCGGAGTGCTGCGACGTCGGCCGCAACTGCGTCGTGGCAGAGGTGCTGCAGATCGTCGCTCATGCGCCACATGCCTCCGTCCACCCGGTCGGGCAGATTTCACGTGCAATATGCGCCGTGTCTGCCCGGCCGACAATGACCTGAATCAAGAGCGCGCAGGCCGCATCTCCATGAGTCCTGGTCATAGCTCGGCGTCGGCCGCAGCAGCGCGCGTGCGATGCGGATCACGCGCTCCACTGGCGGGATCGCGACGATGTCGTCGCCCTCGACGCCGGTGTGCGCGGCGTCGACGATGGTCAGCGCGAGCGCATCCGCCCGCACGGCGGACTTGAAGATCTCGCTGCGCACGTGCGTCGTCAGCCAGTCGTGCTTGTAGAAATCGGCGTACTCGCCGTAGCCCTTGACCTTCGTGACGGTGATACCGGGGGAGGCTCTTCGTCAGTCGTCTACCGTAAAGAAGGGATAGTCGCTACCTGTAATTCATTGTCGAAAAATCTGCTTGCACTCGAGGATTTCGCGCAACCGCTCCTTGTAGACCCAGGCGCGCGCGGCGCGCGCAGAGTTCATTCGGGCGATGAGCGCGTCCAGATCGGCCGCGGCCTCGGGCCTGAGGCTGGAGCGGCCCTTGAGCAGCGACCAGCGCATCCCCTTGAGGGACTTGTCGGCGCGCTGCTCGATGCGCCGCATCTTGTCCACGCCGCGTTGGCATGCCAGACGACGCGGAACTTGTCGAAGGTGATCCTGGCGTTGGGCAGTTCGTCGGTACAGCCCTTGATGAACGCCGGCGACTCCAGCAGCCAGTCCATCGCCGCGTACAGATCCTGTTCTGTGGCATCGGCGACCCCGAAGTCCTCGGCCAAGGTCGTGGTGTGCCACCAGCGCGTCGTGGCCAGCTTGGTGTGCGGCGCCAGGATGCGAGCAGCGATCATCGCCAGCACCTGGTCGCGCTCGGGAGAAGGCCGCGCTCCGAGCAGCGCGGGGAGCCCCAGGCGGGACATGGCTACGCGGACGGCCTCGACATGGCCCTGCGGACGCGAGCTGACGACTTCGAACAGAGCCTCGACGGGATACAGCTTCTGGCCCTGCAGCACCGCGCGCAGCGCCACCAGCTGCTCGTCCGACAGTGACGACAGATTGGCCAGCGTGCGCTTTTTGACCTTCATGCCCTCGCGATACGACTCACGCAACAGATAGTTAACGCCCCGACATCAAGCCTCGACGGCTCAAGACCTATCCCCAGGGGATAGCTGGCACAGACAGCCTTCCGTGTCGTGTTCCACAAACCGGGCGCGGGCTGGATGCGGTTTGATGACTGACGCCCTTCCGGCCGATCACGATGCTGGCGGCTCGTTCCTTTACCGCGAGTCGTCCACATGGCCAACGAACCCCTGCAACTGAATCTCGGATCGCTGCGCAGCGCGATGTCGCTGACGCTGCACACGCACCACGCTTCGCGCATCTGGCACGGCCGTGCGCCGACCGAGGGGCGCCCCGGCATCATCGGTCTCAACGGCTTCATCGGCGCCATGAACAAGATGAAGCGCGGCGCCGAGCAGGACGACCCGTACTCGGACTGGTGGATGTTGCGGATCGAGGACAAGCTCGCCGACACCAAGACCCGTCTGCAGACCCTGCGCGAACAGGTCGATCAGGCCTTGGCCGACGTGCCAGCGGCGCTGTCCCTGGGCGAGAACATGAACGTGCAGCCGGTGAAGCTGCCGCTGTTCGTGAACGCCCAGCTCGGCTTCATGGCGGTGTATCTGCTGGCCGACTACGACGACCTGGCACGCAAGCTCATCCTGGCGCACCACACGGCGCTGATCGACCGCAGCACCTTGGAGCGCTGGCTCAATGATGGTGCGCACGCGCTGCGCAGCCTGTTCTCGCTGGCCCAGCAGTACCGCTACTCGGGCACCACGCGCGACGACTTCGCGGCGAAGAACGCGGCGGCGCGAGCGGCGCTGGAGAAGTTCGGCGAGTTGCCGCAGGACGTGCTGGAAGGCACGCGCCGCTCGCGCTTCGCGCCACCCATCGCGCGGCGGTCGAACAAGCCCGGCACGCCGCCTGCTGCGCCTGCCATCGTGCCCGATGCGCAGGCTCCCACGGGTGGCGCAGCCGATGGTGCCGCGGGCGATGAGGGTGCTGGCGCATGACAGCATCGCCCCCTATCAGCCACTCCACGCGCTTCGTGGCGCTGGAACAGGCGGACTTCCAGCGGCTGGAACACGCAGGCTACCTAAAAGGCCTTTTACAGCCTTTTAAGGGTAAGGGGAGTCTGGAGACCTGGGCCAGCCAG
>PKCW01000142.1 GCA_002862965.1 Pseudomonadota bacterium | reverse complement strand
ACCCAGGCCCTTGAGCGGGTCGACGCGCTCGGCGCGCCACTCGACGCCCTGGAGCGTGAAATTCCAGCCCCCGACCGCAATGCTGGCGCCCGTGGCGATGGCGGCGAGCATCGCAATCAGGGGCAACACGGCCAGGACCGCGGCCCCGAGGGCTTCGCCCAGAACGGCTGGCAGTCGATCGGGCAGCGGGTGAACCCCCTGCTGCAACGCGACGCGCATCGACTGGCCCAGGAACTCCGCCAGCGCGGGGCCCAGCAACGAGATCCCCAGCACGCCGCCACCCACCAGCCCCAGACTGACCAGTTCCCGCGAGCGCGGAAGCTGCCCGCGTTCCCGTGCCTGTTCGAGGCGGCGCGCACTGGCCTCCTCGGTGCGGTCTTCTGCAGCCGAATCGGCCATGGTGACTCAGCCCTCCAGGCCGATGAGGCGGCGCAGCGTCATCAGCGCCGCTTCCAGCCAGGGCTCGAACAGACGCGCCATCACGGGCAGCGTCCACATGACGGCGAGCAATCCGACACTCAAAGAAACGGGGAAACCGACCGCGAACAGATTGAGCGCCGGCGCGGCGCGCGTGGTGACGCCCAGGATCAGGTTGACCATCATCAGCGCCGCCGGCGCCGGCAGTGCCAACTGGATGGCACCGCTGAACAGATGGGCACTCCAGCGCAACAGCGTTTCCAGACGGTCGGGCGGGAGATTGCCGAGCCCGACGGGGAGCAATCGGAAACTTTCCGCGACCAAGCCGATGACGGCCAGATGACCGTCCAACGCGAGAAACAGCAGACTGGCAACCAGCTGGAAATATTGGCCGAGCACCACCTCGCTGACGCCGTTCACCGGATCGACCGTGACCGCGAAACCGAGCCCCATCGCGGTGGCGATCGTCTGGCCCGCCATCAGCACCGCCTGAAAAAGCACTTGCAACACCATCCCCATCGCCACCCCAAGCAGGATCTGCTCGATCGCCACCAGAACGCCCTCGGGACCGAGCAGCGCCATGCCGGCCGGTGGCACGACGGGCAGGATCATCCAGGTCACCGCCAACGCCAGCATCAACCGCACCCGCACCGGCACCGCGGGTCCCGAAAAGAGCGGCATGGCCATGAAAAAGCCGCCGACCCGCAGGAAGACGCCACCGGCCTGTTCCAGGGTCTGCATGAGCAGGCGTTCGTCCATGCCGCTCGCCCTAGCCGATCCAGAGCGGGATGGACTGATAGAGCTCGCGGGTGTAATCCACCAGCACGCCCAGCATCCAGCCTCCGGCGAGGAGCAGCGCCAAGGCAATGGCCCCCAGCTTGGGCACGAAACTCAAGGTGGCCTCGTTGATCTGCGTGGCCGCCTGGAACAGCCCCACGACCACGCCGACCACCAGGGCGGCCGCGAGCAGGGGACCGGCGAGCAACAACGTGATCCAGAGCCCGTGGCGGGCGATTTCCATTGCGCTTTCGGGCGTCATCCCGTGACGCCTCCGGCAGTGGAAAAACTCGAGGCCAGCGTCCCCAGCAGCAGCACCCAGCCGTCCACCAGCACGAACAGCAACAGTTTGAACGGCAGCGACACCAGCATGGGGGAGAGCATCATCATGCCCATGGCCATCAGCACGCTCGCCACCACCAGATCGATGATCAGAAAGGGAATGAAGATCACGAAGCCGATCTGGAAGGCGGTCTTCAGTTCGCTGGTCATGAAGGCCGCCACCAGCACCGGCAAGGGCACCGCGGCCGGGGTCTGGGGCGCCGGATCCCCGCGCATCTCCAGGAAAAGCTGGATGTCCTGCTCGCGGGTCTGGGCCAGCATGAAGCCCTTGAGCGGCTCCACCCCCGTCTCGACGGCCTGTTCCAGACCCATGCGATCGTTGAGATAGGGTTCCAGCCCGCGCGTATAGACCTCCTGGAACACCGGCGCCATGATGAACAGGGTCAGGAACAGGGCCAGCCCCAGCAGCACCTGATTGGGCGGGGTTTGCGGCATGCCCAGCGCTTGGCGCAGCACCGCCAGCACAATGATGATGCGGGTGAAGGCCGTCATGGCCAGCAGCAGGGACGGCAACAGCGTGAGCGCCGTCATCAGTGCCACGATCTGCAGGCTCAGCGAATAGGTCTGCGCGCCATCGGCGCCCTGGACGGTCACGGCCGGCAGTGCGGGCGCCGCCAGCGCGGGTGTGGCCAGCAAGACCAGCGGAAGGGCGGCCACCCAGGGGCACCCGCGCCTCATCGGATGCTCCCCGAGGCCGCCAGCACCGGTTCCGTTCGCCCGGAAGACGCCGTCGGCATCGGTACCCGGGCATCGTCGGCAGGCAGGACATGCAGGGGCTGCACACGGCCCGGCGCCACGCCCACCAACACGCGGACGCCGCCCGTCTCGAGCAGCACGACCCGCTCGCGATGGCCGACCGCCACCGTTCCCAGGAGCCGTAGCTCACCGCCGCGAGCCATGCCCAATCCGGGCAGCCGGCGCAACACCACGGCCAGCGCGCCGATGAGCGCGATCACCAGCAGCAGGCTGATCGCGACCCGCAGCGACATCGCGGACGCGGTGACCGCCTCTGCCGCTGCGACCGGCCCGGTCAGCGTCATGAGCCCGGCCGGCAGGACAACGCCTCGCGCGCCGGTCACGTGAGCCGCCCCAGGCGCTCGGTCGGGCTGACCACCTCGGTCAGCCGTATCCCGAAGGTGTCGTTGACGATGACCACCTCGCCGCGCGCCACCAGCGCCCCATTGACGAACACGCCGAGGGGCTCGCCCGCATGGCGATCCAGGGTGACCACCGCGCCCTCGTGCAAGGCGAGCACCTCCCGGATACTGAGCCGGCTGCGCCCCACTTCGATCGACAGGGTCACCGGGACATCCATCAGCAGATCCAGGCTGACTGCGCCGCGCTCCGCCGGCGTGACGACCCCCGGGGCGCCGTCGGGGTCGCTCCTTGCCGGCGACGCGGTCTCGCGTGGCGCCGCGGGCGCGGATTGTTCGGTTCGCTCCATGGTCTCGGCCATCACGCCGCTCCCTCACCCATAGGGTCCAGTTGTTCGATACGGCGCTTGAGCCGTATCACCTTGCGGCCCCCGGCCATGCCGAGTTCGCCGCTCATCAGCACCCGGTCTTCGAGATACACGGCGACCCGATCGGGCTCTTCGATCGGCAGGATGTCGCCATTGCGCAGGGCGAGCAGTTCGCCCATCGTCAACTGGACCTCGGCCAGCCGCGCGGACAGCAAGACGGGCGCTTCGCGCAAGGCACAGCCCAGGGATTGCTGCCAGCCGTTCTGCTGCGAGCCAGACCGCGGCGCTTCCGGAGCGGCCATGCGGGCCAGCAGGGAGAGGGGAAACACCAGCGCGAATTCCGCCTCATGCGCGGCCATCTGCAGTGAAAAGGGCTGCAGTACGCCCTTTTCACTCGCTTGACCTTCGCTCGAGGGCGGGGAGGCGAACGGCAGCTCGGCCGTGTCCAATACCAAGGGATGCGCGGCCGGCCAGGCCGCCAGCAAATCCGCGCGAGTCCAGCCGAGGAAGCGATGCAGAGCCCATCGAGCCGCGAGAGAGGCAGCCGGGTCGCTGCCCGGGCCGGTCTCCCCGGCACCGCCGTAACAGGCATCCACCATGCGATCGACCCAGGAGGTCTCGACGGCGAGCCACAGGACACCCGCGGGGTCGGCGCTCGTCAGGCAGGCGGTCGTCACCGAACCGAGCGAGGCCACGGCGGCCGCGGCCGAGCCATGGCACAGCGCCGGCCGCGCCCCGACGCGCACGGATTGGCGCATCGCCACGCTCAAGGTGTGTTGCAGACGCCGGGCAAAGTGCCGGGCGACGGCATCCAGCGCCGGCAGGACGGCGCGGACCTGATGCTCATCCGAGCTGAAGTCGAACGGCGCCACCACCGACTCCGACGCGGACGCCGCGGCCCCGTGAAGCAAGGCCGTGATCTCTTCCCGGGAAAGAATGTTGCCAGCTGCGTCCATGCGCTTGCCTACTGCATGACGAAATGGGTGAAGTACACCTGCGTGACGCCGTCGCGGCCGGCACGCTCCTTCACGATCGCGCGCACCTCGGCCAGCACCGCCTCGCGCAGCCGTTCCTTGCCCTCGCGGGTGCGCAGCCCCTCGTAGTTCTGGCTGCCGAACAACAGCAACAGGTTGTTGCGGATGACCGGCAATTGCGCCCGCACAGCGTCCTGATCGGCGGCGCTGCGCAGTTCCAATTCCACGGTCACTTGCAGAAAGCGCACGGGCGAGGGCAGCTCGAAGTTGACCACGAAGGAGGGATCGATCGTGAAGAACACGGTGTCGGCGGGCGTCGCCGCTGCGCCGCCATGCGCCGCGTCGGACGAGGTGGCCTGTTGGGCATCGGCCGGCGGGCGCTGCGGCAGGAGCAGCCAGGCCGCGGCCGCGCCGCCGGCCGCGAGCGCCAATGCGAGCACGCCGAACAGCACCCCTTTTTTCATCCGCCCGGCCGCGGGCGCGGCGGGAACGGACTGCTCGGCTGGCTGCGCCACGAAACCCCCTTCTGCTTAAAAAGTTCCTTTGCGAGCCAAAAGCAAGCTTCGGGCCAGAACAGCCTTGCAATGCCGTCAATGACTTCCGGACGATCTCGCGGGTGGGCGCCCGGCCCGCGTCAAAACACCGGAGCCGGAAGGCCCGCCACGAGGCGCGCGATGACGTGATCTTGACGCTGCGGGATGGCGTGATCGCCGAGGGCCGTTCAGGCGTAGGCTTCGAACAGCCCCCGGTGCGGCAGCGTCGCGTTCCCGGACGCAACCGGCGCCGATGCGTCCACGGGATGAAGGACAGGGAGTGCGCCCATCGGCCGCTCATCCCCGCGGGAAGCCTCCCCGCCACCGGACGAGACACCCGTCTGTCCCAGTTGCAGACCGTGCTGACCGAACATGTCGCGCAACCTGGGCAAGGCCGTTTCCAGCGCCTCCCGCACGGTTGCCGATGGAGCCGAGAACCAGACCTCGGCCCCCCCTTCACGCAGGGTGATGTGGACCTCGATCTCGCCCAATTGCGGGGGATCAAGCCGGATGTGGGCCGTTTTCACCTGCGCCCGCTGCATCCAGATCACCCGCTCCCCGACATCCGATGCCCATTCGGGATGCCGAAAGGTGCGCGGCAAGGAAAAAACCGGCTCGGTCCCGGATGGGAAGGCCGCCGTCCGGTCAGAACCGGGACCGTCCGGGGTAGCGAGGGCGGCCGGGCCTTCCGGAACCAGCGGGGACGGCGGCATGTCAGTCGGTTCGGGCGCCTCGACTCCCGGCGGCCTTACGGGTTCGGCCTCGCCCGACAGCGGCATGGGCACCGGCGCCTGCGCCGCCCCCAGGGCCGGCGCGACCGATCGGCCGGCCGCCGTCGGCTGGCCCGGCGCCGTCTCCGATGGGGGATCGGTGTCAGGGGCGATCGCCTCGACCATCATCGAGGACGCATCGACCGCCGCCGGCCCGGTCGCGCGCTCCTCGAGCCCGTCCGCCGCAGTTGCGCTGGCGGCCACCGGTTGCGGGGCCACCTCGGCTTGGCTGCCGGACACGGGAAGCAGCGGCATCGGCGCCCCGGCGGAGATGGCCGGGCTCGCAGTCGGCGTTGCGTCGGCCGCGGGATACCGGCCGCCCGACAGGTCCGGGCGTGGTCCGAGCCAGCCGGCCTCCAGAGCCGCCCAAAGCCCCTGCGGGGCGGGACCGGCCTCATCCGTCGACGCTTGCAAGGGTGCTGCCTCTTCCTCGGTGTTTGAACGAGTCGGCGAAGCGGCAGCGGTGTCCCCGCGCTGCGGCGCGAACCCGTCCCGGAGGGCAGCGACCCCCGAGGCCTCGAGCGGAGCCGCGAGCCCGCCGGCAGAGCGCGCGCCGCTCCCCGCCGGCGCCGGGGACGGTTCCGCCGTCGGCAGGCCCCCGGGCGCGGCGCCATCGGGATTTGTGCCCGGGGCGCCGGCCGTGCCCAAGGCCTCGAGCAGCGCAGCGAATCCCCCGGCGGGCCGCGCGCCGCCGTCCGCCGACGCAGCGGGAGCGCGCACCTCCGGCCTGCCCGCCGGGGCGGCACCATCGACGGCGGCTCCCGGCAGCGCCACGAAGGGACCCATCATGACGGCGCTCCCGCCGCGCGCCATCGCGCCTGCGCCAGGTCATCGAGCATGTGTTGCTCGCGCACGCCCCGGCGTGAACGTTCGGCCTTGCGGCGGCCCGCGATCAGATCGTCCAGCGCCTGCAGCCTAGCCTGGCGCTCGACATACCGGCGCTGGGCCTGCGTGCAGATCGCTGCCTGCTGGTCGAGGAGGCCCTGCTGCCGCTCGAGCGCGCTGCCAAGCCGGTCGAGCATGTGCCGATAGGCCTGCAGCCGGTCGACGCGCAGCCCATGGGCCAGGGCCCGGTCCAACTCGGCGCGATAGTCGTTCAGATAGCGCAAAAGATCGGCGTGCTGGCGATGCAGGGCTTCCTGGCGGGTCAACGCCTGCCCCAAGTCGCGCGCGGCCTGCTCGGCTTCGCGCCGCGCCATGTGCTGCAATGGCTCGAGACGTTCCACCTCGCTCATGCGCGCAGGCTCTCGGCGGTGTTCGTCACGGCGGCCGTCACCACCTCGGGCGGCAGCACCGCGGCCAGGGCACTGAGGCTGTCCGTGAAGGAGACCGCTTCGCGCAGATCCTGCCGCAAGAAGGCCTGCAACCGCGGCCAAAGCGCGATCGCCTCGTCGATCGCGGCATCGCTGCCGCGCTGGTAGGCACCGACGCGGATGAGATCGCCGTGCTGGGCGTAAGTCGCGTAGATCTGGCGGAAACGCCGGATCCAGCGCAAATGCTCGGGCCCGGCGATATCGGTCAACACACGGCTCACCGACGCTTCGACGTCGATGGCCGGAAACTGCCCGGCTTCGGCCAGTCGTCGGCTCAGCACGATGTGCCCGTCGAGAATGGCCCGCGCCGCGTCCACGACCGGATCGTTCTGATCATCTCCTTCGGCCAGGACGGTATAGAACGCGGTCAGGGAGCCGGAGCCGGTCGTGTTGCCCGCCCGTTCGACGAGCCGCGGGATCTGGGCAAACACCGACGGTGGATAACCTTTGGTCGCCGGCGGCTCGCCGATCGCCAGCGCGATCTCGCGCTGGGCCTGCGCCACACGCGTCAACGAATCCATCAGCAACAGCACGTTCTTGCCCTGATCGCGAAAGGACTCGGCGATGGCCGTGGCGACCCAGGCGCCCTGCAGGCGCATCAGCGGCGGATGGTCGGCCGGCGTGGCCACCACCACTGCACGCTGCAGGCCGTGGCGACCCAGGATCTGCTCCACGAACTCGCGCACTTCACGGCCCCGTTCGCCGATCAGCGCCACCACGGTGACGTCCGCCTCGGTATAGCGGGTCATCATGCCCAGCAGCACGCTCTTGCCCACCCCGCTGCCGGCAAAAAGGCCCAGTCGCTGTCCCCGGCCGACGGTCAGGAGGGCATTGAGCGTGCGCACCCCCACATCCAGCGGCTGGCGGATCAGTCCGCGTTCGAGCGCCGCATCGTGCAGCGCGTCATCGATCTCGGGGCGATGGTTGACCACCCCCGTTGCGAGAAGGACGGTGCGCGCGTGCCAGTCGCCGTGATCGGTGCGGACGCAGAAGTCGTCGCCGTCGGGTTCGACCGCGGTCACCGCGACCGCCTGCCATGCCGCCGCCGTGGTGGCA
>PKCW01000007.1 GCA_002862965.1 Pseudomonadota bacterium | reverse complement strand
TCCAAGGGCATCCTGAAGTACGCCAACTCCGGCGGCGTGCGTCTGGGCGGGCTCGTCTGCAACGAGCGCCAGACCGACAAGGAACTGGAACTGGCCGAAGCGCTGGCCGGCAAGCTGGGCACCAAGCTGATCCACTTCGTGCCGCGCGACAACATCGTGCAGCACGCCGAGCTGCGCCGCATGACCGTCATGGAGTATGCGCCCGAGTCCAAGCAGGCCGAGGAATACCGCACGCTGGCGCGGAAGGTCCACGGCAACGCCGGCAACGGCATCATCCCCACGCCCATCACCATGGACGAGCTCGAAGACCTGCTGATGGAGCACGGCGTGATGAAGTCCGTCGACGAGAGCATGGTCGGCAAGACCGCCGAAGCGGTGGCCTGAGTCAGTGCACGCCGGGCGGCGCGTCCGCCCGGCCCCTATTCCCTGTGGAGGCTCCCATGAGCATGACTGTCGAAGAAACCAAGGCGCGCAACAAGGCGCTGGTCGACGAAGTGCTGTCGGTCTATCCCGACAAGACCGCCAAGCGTCGCGGCAAGCACCTCGGCACCTATGAAGAAGGCAAGTCCGACTGCGGCGTGAAATCCAACGTCAAGTCGATCCCCGGTGTCATGACCATCCGCGGTTGCGCCTACGCCGGCTCCAAGGGCGTGGTCTGGGGCCCGATCAAGGACATGATCCACATCTCCCACGGCCCGGTGGGCTGCGGCCAGTATTCCTGGGCCGCCCGGCGCAATTACTACATCGGCACCACCGGTGTGGATACCTTCGTGACCATGCAGTTCACGTCGGATTTTCAGGAAAAGGACATCGTCTTCGGCGGCGACAAGAAGCTCGCCAAGATCATCGACGAGATCGAGGTGCTGTTCCCGCTGAACCACGGCATCACCGTGCAGTCGGAATGCCCGATCGGTCTGATCGGCGACGACATCGAGGCGGTGTCGAAGGCCAAGTCCAAGGAGTACGACGGCAAGACCATCGTGCCGGTGCGCTGCGAGGGCTTTCGCGGCGTGTCCCAGTCGCTGGGCCACCACATCGCCAACGACTCGATCCGTGACTGGGTGTTCGACAAGCTCGACCCCGAGAAGAGCACCTTCGCGAGCACGCCCTACGACGTCGCCATCATCGGCGACTACAACATCGGCGGCGATGCCTGGTCCTCGCGCATCCTGCTCGAGGAAATGGGCCTGCGCGTGGTCGCGCAGTGGTCCGGCGACGGCTCCATTGCCGAGCTGGAAGCCACCCCCAAGGCCAAGCTCAACGTGCTGCACTGCTACCGTTCGATGAACTACATCAGCCGGCACATGGAGGAGAAGTACGGCATTCCCTGGGTGGAATACAACTTCTTCGGCCCGAGCAAGATCGCCGCTTCCCTGCGCGAGATCGCCAGCCACTTCGACGACAAGATCAAGGAAGGCGCCGAGCGGGTCATCGCCAAGTACCAGCCGCTGATGCAGGCGGTGGTCGACAAGTACCGCCCGCGTCTGGAAGGCAAGAAGGTGATGCTGTTCGTGGGCGGCCTGCGCCCGCGGCACGTCATCGGCGCCTACGAGGATCTGGGCATGGAGGTCATCGGCACCGGGTATGAGTTCGGCCACAACGACGACTACCAGCGCACCACCCATTACGTGAAGGACGGCACGCTGATCTACGACGACGTGACCGGCTATGAGTTCGAGCAGTTCGTCGATGCGCTGCAGCCGGACCTGGTGGCCTCGGGCATCAAGGAAAAGTACGTCTTCCAGAAGATGGGCTTCCCCTTCCGGCAGATGCACTCCTGGGACTACTCCGGTCCGTATCACGGCTATGACGGCTTTGCCATCTTCGCCCGCGACATGGACATGGCCATCAACAACCCGGTGTGGTCGCTGACCAAGACGCCGTGGAAGGCGGCCTGAACGGCGCGCGTAGGGCGGGCGGCGGACCCGATTGATTGACTTGGTGGGCCGGGCCGCCCTGCCCACCCTACCGATTCCAGCAGGAGTAGCACCATGAGCCAGAATGCCGAAAACGTGCTCGACCATTTCAATCTGTTCCGCAGCCCGGAATACATCGAGATGTTCGAGAACAAGAAACAGTTCGAGAACCGTGAGCCGGCCGACAAGCTGGAGCAGGCCCGGGAATGGACCAAGACCTGGGAGTACCGGGAGAAGAACTTCGCCCGCGAAGCGCTCACCGTGAATCCCGCCAAGGCCTGCCAGCCGCTGGGCGCGGTGTTCGTGGCGGTCGGCTTCGAGAGCACGCTGCCCTTCGTGCACGGCTCGCAGGGCTGCGTCGCCTATTACCGCAGCCACTTCAGCCGCCACTTCAAGGAGCCGAGCTCCTGCGTGTCGTCCAGCATGACCGAAGACGCGGCGGTGTTCGGCGGCCTCAACAACATGATCGATGGCCTGGCCAACGCCCATGCCATGTACAAGCCGAAGATGATCGCGGTCTCGACCACCTGCATGGCCGAGGTGATCGGCGACGACCTCAACGCCTTCATCAAGACCGCCAAGGAAAAGGGCTCGGTGCCCGAAGAATTCGACGTGCCCTTCGCGCACACCCCGGCCTTCGTCGGCAGCCACATCACCGGCTACGACAACGCGCTGCTGGGCGTGCTCAAGCACTTCTGGGACGGCAAGGCCGGCACCGTGCCGGTGCCCGAGCGCGTGCCGAACGAGAAGATCAACTTCGTGGGCGGCTTCGACGGCTACACCGTCGGCAACCAGCGCGAAGTCAGCCGCATGCTCGATCTGATGGGCGTCGAACACACGCTGTTGTGCGATGCCTCGGACGTGTGGGATACGCCGACCGACGGCGAGTTCCGCATGTACGACGGCGGCACCACGCTGGAAGACGCCGCCGCCGCGCTGCACGCCAAGGCCACCGTCTCGATGCAGGAATACTGCACCACCAAGACGCTGGATTTCTGCGCCAGCAAGGGCCAGGAAACGCTGGCCTTCAACCACCCGGTCGGCATCGCGGCGACGGACCAGTTCCTGATGGGCATTGCCAAGCTCACCGGCAAGGCGATCCCTGAAGCGCTGGCCCGGGAGCGCGGCCGGCTGGTGGACGCCATCGCCGATTCGAACGCCCACATCCACGGCAAGAAGTTCGCCATCTACGGCGATCCGGACCTGTGCTATGGCCTCGCCGCCTTCCTGCTGGAACTCGGCGCCGAGCCCACCCATGTGCTCGCCACCAACGGCAACAAGGACTGGGCCGCGAAGATGCAGGCGCTGTTCGACCGCTCGCCCTTCGGCAAGAGCTGCCACGCCTACGCCGGCAAGGATCTCTGGCACATGCGCTCGCTGCTGTTCACCGAGCCGGTCGACTTCCTGATCGGCAACACCTACGGCAAGTACCTGGAGCGCGACACCGGCACCCCGCTGATCCGCATCGGCTTCCCGGTGTTCGACCGCCACCACCACCACCGCTACCCGGTGTGGGGCTACCAGGGCGCGATGAACGTGCTGGTGTGGATCCTCGACAAGATCTTCGACGAGATCGACAAGAACACCATCGTGCCGGCCAAGACCGACTACAGCTTCGACATCATTCGCTAGGCGCAACGCCCTGCAACCCAGGTGGCCGCGGGGACTCCCTCCGCGGCCTTTTTTATGTGGTGTCGCCTGCGTCACCCGACCGCTTTCCGGAGCTGCGATGAAACTGCGCATCGACCGCCCGCATCTCGAGGCCTTGGTCCAGGCCTTTCCCGCCCTGGCCCGACTCGAAGAACAGCTCCACTTCGGCCATCAGGTGGAAGTGGCGCTGCATCAGCTTTCCGCCGCCGAGCTTTCGTTTCTTGGCGAGCTCTATCGCCAGGGCGGGCCGGAGTTGCAGGCGCGCGCCGCCCAGCTGGCGACGCTGACCGCGGCGCTCCACGACACCGGGCCGCGCTTTACCGGGGACGATCTCGAGCAGGTGCTGCCGGCCATCGTCCGCTACCTCGCGGAGGAGGCGATCCATGGCTGGATGTTCACGGCGCAGATCACCGGCCGGCCGCTGCCCTACGTCATCACGCGCCTGGATTTCACGCCGCCTTCGAACGATGAAACCGGCAAGCTGTTCATCGAACTCAAGGCCAATGCCAAGGGCAGCCTCACCACGCAGACGGTCCGCCTGACGGCGACCGACATCGACGGCAGGACGCTGGGCGAGATCTTCGCCGCCAAGGGCCTGATGAAGGAAACCCCCGCGCTGATCGACGCCTACGAGCGCGCCAGGGAGAACTATCTCGCCTGGCGCGGCAGCTACGGCGCGCAGTTCGTCGGCGCCGGCACGGGGTTTTACGCCGAGGACCCGAACGCCTCGCACCGCGACACCGACTGGTCGCGCAAGGACGTGGTGGTGCTCTCCTCCAGTGGCGGCAGCGCGCGGCTGGTGAACGACGAGGGCATCCTCACCGCGCGCTCGCTGACCCTCGATGCGCCGGGCGAGGTGCTGGCGCCTTATCTCGGCAAGGCCGCCAAGAGCAACCGCTACGACGCCGAGGACGAGGTCAAGGCCCTGCACGAGCGCCTGCCCGCGGGCCTGTTCACCCGCATGCCGGTGCACCCCTTCATCCTGATGTTCCACCTCGACCTGCACCATTACGTCTGGGTGCACGTCGATGACCTCGCGCCCTATCCCTACCGGCCGGATCTGAAGACCAAGCTCATCCTGCCGCCCGAGCAGACCGACCTGATCGACATCCTCACCGCCGAGATGGACGTGCTGATGGACGACATCGTGGCCGGCAAGAGCGGCGGCACCACGGTGCTGTGCGCCGGCCCGCCGGGCGTGGGCAAGACGCTGACGGCCGAGGTCTATGCCGAGATCATCCGGCGCCCGCTGTACCGCGTGCACTCGGGGCAGCTCGGTCTCAACGTGGCGCAGATGGAACAGGTGCTGAAAGACGTGCTCACGCGCGCCCAGCGCTGGGGCGCCGTGATGCTGATCGACGAGGCCGACGTCTACATCAAGCGGCGCGATGACAACATCGCCATGAACGCCGTGGTCGGCGTGTTCCTGCGCGTGCTCGAATACTTCAACGGCCTGCTGTTCCTGACCACCAACCGCATCGACGACATCGACGAGGCCATCGTGTCGCGCTGCATCGCGCTGATCAAATACAACATGCCGGAGCGGGAGGACCGCCGCCGCATCTGGGGCGTGATGACCGAGCAGTTCGAACTGGCCGTGCCGGCGCCGCTGCTCGAGGAACTGACGGACATCTTCCCGGGCGCGTCGGGTCGCGACATCAAGGGACTGACCAAGCTGGTGGCCAAGTACTGCCGCCACAAGCAGGTCCCGCCGACGGCGACGGTGTTCCGCCGCTGCGCCATGTTCCGCGGGATGGATCTCGAAATCGCCGTCGCGGCCGAGGCAAGCGCGGCTTGAAGCCCGCGCGTGCCGTCATTGCGGCCCGCGGGGCAGGGGAGCCGCGGAAGCGCGGAAAGCCGCGCGGGAACGGCCGATCAGGGCTTCAGCACCACCGCCAGCCGCTCGACGATGCCGTTACCGACCAGATGCGTCTGCACGATCTCGTCGATGTCTTCCGTGGATCTGGGCTGGTACCAGACGCCGGACGGGTAGACCACCATCAGCGGTCCCGCGCCGCAAAAACCCAGGCAGCCGGTCGCGGCCATGCCGACGTCGGGCAGATTCTTCACCTGCAACTGTTTGCCGAGATGGTCCCACAGCGGCGCCGCGCCGCTCGCTCCGCAGCTACCGCGCGGATGGCCCGGCGGCCGCTGCTGGTAGCAGCAGAACACGTGGTGGCGGAAGACCGCAGGCAATTCTTGGATTTCCGGTGTCGACATGAGTCCTCCGGGACAGTGTGGATGGCCGCAGCCGGACTAGCGGCGCGGCTTCTCGGAACGGGCGTAGTTGCTGAAGTGGCCTTCGCGCGCCGCCTGGCGACGGGCGCTGGCGATGATTTCCTTCGATTTTCCCGCGACGTTCGGCGCGGACAGCATTTTCACGAGGCGCTGGCTGCCGCAGTGCGGACAGGCCGGCACATCGCCCCGCACCAGCAGTTCGAAGGTCTGGCTGCAATCCTCGCAGCGGAAGTCGAAGATGGGCATGGATGTCGCCGCCGGCAACGCCGGCACGGCGCCGGCTCCTGGCAGCAAGCAAGAACGGGACCTACTCACAATCGCTTGATCATGCAGAAGAAAAAGACGGCGTGAACGAAGCGGTTGTCTTCTTTGTCCTGTTCGCGACGCGTGTCCGGTCTTTCGGCGCAAGGGGAAACGGGCGGCTGACCCGTGAACGCAGCGTTCTGACACGGTGGCAAGCCACGCTTCCCGCGTCCTGATTCGATCGGAAGCGATTTGCCGGCGGGTCAGTGTTCCAGTTCGCAGGCCGTGCTGGGCCCGCCGCCGGTTGATTTCTTCAACACGCCCAGCGCCCGCAATTGCGGGATGTCGCGCAGCGCAGTGTCGGGCGAGCATTTGGCTGCTGATCCCCACTTGCTGCTGGTGAGCTTGCCCTCGAAGCCATCGAGCAGGCGGTCGAGCAGCTTCACCTGCCGCCCGTTCAGCGGCATACCCGCCCGGCGCAGCCAGAACGCCCTTGACCAGCACGGCATCCAGCATGGTCTGCCCGCGGGTGAAGGCGCGCCCGAGCGTGCCGAGAAACCACGGCAGCCAGCCGGCAATGTCCAGCGTGCGTTCGGGCACGTCGCAGCAGTCCTTGCGCTCGCGCTGGATCTGAGCCGGCGGGGGCGAGGAACAGGTCGCCCGGGGCGCGGGGGATGCGCCCGTTGCCGTCGTCGAAGGAGCGCAGCGTGACGAACCACAGGTGCGCCAGCTTCGCCGGTGTCTGTCGCAAAGGCACATCATTCTTCGCGCACCAGACGGCGAATGACGGGTCCATGCGCTGCGCCGATACCGGGGGTGGGTACGGATTTTTCGTGGTGCCCGTGTCCGAGGCGCAGGCATGGCGATGAATGCTGTCGGGCCGCGCTGTCTGTCAATCCTGGCCCGGTTTTTCTATAGTTCCGCACAGGGCAGGGCACGGCACCCCGGCCAGCTCGGATGGCCGCAGAACTCCAAGCCGACCCAGAAAAAGGCGCTGGCCTTGCAAACCCCGGAACAACTCGCCCGCCAGACCATCGACGCGCTGCTCGCCGCCGCCGGCTGGCTGCTGCAGGACCGCAGCCAGTTCGACCGCAACGCCGCGCTTGGCGTCGCGGTGCGCGAGTTCCCGCTGCCGGCCGGGCCGTGCGACTACCTGCTGTTCGTCGCCGGCAAGGCCGCCGGCGTCATCGAGGCCAAGAAAACCGGCGTCACGCTGAGCGGCGTCGCTGAGCAGTCCGAGCGCTACATGCTCAGCCTGCCGGAGCACCTCGCCCGCTGGGACGACTGGCTGGTCTACGACTACGAGAGCACCGGCGCCGAAACCCTTTTTCGCAACCGGCGCGACCCCAAGCCGCGCTCGCGCCGGCTGTTTGCCTTTCACCGCCCGGAGACGCTGCACGACTGGCTGCGCCAGCCGGACACCCTGCGCCAGCGGCTGCGGCAGATGCCACCCCTCGACCCGCGCGGCCTGCGCGAGTGTCAGGTGGAGGCCATCGCCGGGCTCGAAAAGTCGCTCGCCGAGGACCGCCCCCGCGCGCTGATCCAGCTCGCCACCGGCGCCGGCAAGACCTTCACCGCTTGCTCATTCTCCTGGCGGCTGATCCGCGCGGCCGGCGCCCAGCGCATCCTGTTTCTGGTGGATCGCAACAACCTCGG
>PKCW01000133.1 GCA_002862965.1 Pseudomonadota bacterium | reverse complement strand
GCGGACGCGAAACCGCCGCGGCCAGACAAAGCTGCTGGAGGTGCGGAGCGACTCTCGGAGCTCCTCGACTCGCGCCCAATGTTGCCATAGCTGCAAATCGCATTCCCGTTCTTCCACGCTTGAGTCGTAAGGCTCATTGATCAGCGCGTCAACGCTTTCAGTATCTGGCATCCACGACTCACCTTTGTAGTCGCATTGCGGCGCATCACGGCAGAGGCGACGACCGAGGCCGCGCACGTGCCACAGGCGTTCGGCCAAGACGCGAAAGGTCTGCCGGCCATCGCCCGCGACGTGGCCCGGCTCGATGTCTGGCAGCGCACGCCCATCTGGGTACTGCCCAAGCTCGATATCCGCTTTCCAGCCCGCCTGCGTCGCGTGTTCCGCGCCATGCCGATGCTCCAGCGGCTGATGCGGGCGCCCATCGACGGCGGACTCGAGATGGGCTATTGGGCGACCGTGTACTACCGTCACCTGCCGGGACTGACCCGGCTCGCCGAGCGCAACAGCCTGAAGCTGCTCGCGTCCCAGGTGTCGGATCCGGCGCTCAGGGACAAGCTCACGCCGCGCTACGGCTTCGGCTGCAAGCGCCCGGCCGTGTCGAGCGAGTACTGGGCGACGTTCGAACGTGACAACGTGACGCTGCGCACCGAGGGCATCGAAAGCATCGATGCCGAAGGCATCATCGATGGGCAGGGCGCCCATCACCGCTACGACGCGATCATTCTGGCCACGGGCTTCAAGACGCAGGAGATCGGCAACAATCCCAGCTTCGAAGTCCATGGATTGGATGGACTGGAACTCGGCAGATTCTGGCACGAACACCGCTATCAGGCGTTCAACGGCGTATCGGTGCCACGCTTCCCCAATCTGTTTCTGACCTTTGGCCCGTACTCGGGGGGACTCAACTGGTTCACGATGATCGGTGCCAACGGCCGCTTTATCGGCCGGTGCCTGCAAAAGGCCGACCGCAGCGGCGCACGCTATGTGGAGGTGCGCCGGAGCTACCACGATCGCTACCTCGCCCTGATGCACAAGAAGGCGCGCAATACGCTGTTTCAGAACGGTCCCTGCCAAGGCGCCAACAGCTACTATTTCGACCGCCACGGCGATGCCTCGTTGCCGACCCCATTCGCGCCGATCTGGCGATGGTTTCGTGTCCGCGTGACCGGCCTGCAAAGCCATCGGTTCGAGCGTGAAATCCCGCCTGTGGTGGCGTCGCGAGGCGATCTGGCGCAACTCGGTGCGACAGGCCCGGAAGGCGGAAGCGCCTGACCGGCCAGCCGACATGGACGGCGGCGCACCCGTGACAACGATATTCGCGCCCACGGACCGGTCTGCCGGCGAAATGCCGGCTCGAGGCGCAGGCAGGCGCGGCCGCAGGCTCACCGGCACAGATCTTCGTCGGCTGCACGCCGGCATCGTCGAAGGCAGACTGCGAACCGCTGGGCCGTCTGCCGCTGCGTCATCCGGCTGCCTTCCACGCCGCCGCCCCTCGACCCGCGCCGAGCCGTTGCCCACCGCGTAGTCCGCGCACATCCCGCAAGACGTCCTGTGTGTTCATCCTGCCCGACGGCGTCGAGCCGGCGCGCCCGAGCCCATTCATCTGCACAACCATCCCGCTCAACACCCCTTGTTCTTCTGTTGATCTCGGGTCCTGGCGCTCGTCCGCGGGCCAGTTGCCGGGCGTCGTAGCGCTTCGGGCCGGCTGTCGAACGGCAGGAAACGGCGCATGGCCATCGGCGCCTGCCGTGCCGGCGATCCGCGTACGCCGGCGAGCGATCCCGGCACAGATCGACCGGCCGGCGTGTGAGCGGATTGCGACAGGTGTTTGCTTCACGTGGAGGACCGTTGGCCGGTTCGCGACATCGGCTGGGGCCGGACGGGGATCGGGCCGCAGGCCGGGGGAATGCCGGAGCCCGATCAACACACTGATTCAACGGGCGGCCGCGGAATCGCCGCGCGCGCGCCGGTCGTGGACCACGGCGCCTTTCCGTTGGCCTCATGGGCGGCATGTTTCCTGCTGCCTGGATGAGACAGGCAGGCAGACGGCGCGGCGCATGAATCAGCAATCCTCGACAGGCCTTGCAGGTCCGAACGGCGCGGGCGAGGCCGCGTGCCGCCATTTCGTCTCCTACACCGGAGTCGGGCTGCCGCTGCGGCTGGTGAATCCCATCGAGGCCGCGGCGCTGTCCAACCGCAACACCTTCATCCGCGCCTATTTCGATGGTCGGGACACCTTGCTCGGCTTCGACAAGCTGGTCTACGGCGAGGTGGAACTGGCCCACCGCTATGCCTATCACCCGAACGGCGCGCTGCGGCAGGCCGAGATCGCGATGCTGGACGAGGAGGCCGTGACCCTCTACTTCGATGAGTCGGGCGCGCTCCTGCCTGATTGATCGCGCGCATCGACAGCGGACGGGAAAGGAAAGAGCATGACGGTTGCGCAATTGCTGGACGCGCTCGCGAAAATGCCGGTGGATGCCGTGGTGCTGATCGAGAGCGGCGGCGGACTCTCGCGGGTGGCCGCGCTGGACTTCTGGGAGGACGACGGGCCCGGCGCGCCGGCGGAAGTGATTTTGCTGCCCAGCATGGATGAGTAGCCGTCCGTGCACCGGGCATGACGACCTTATGAACGGAGATTGAGTGATGGCCGAGGCCGAAACGGCGGTATCCATGTTCGAGCGTATCGGCGGCGCGCCGACCATCGAGCGGCTGGTGGACGGGTTTTACGCGCGCATGGACACCCTGCCCGAGGCGCGGACCATTCGCGCCATGCATGCGCCCGACCTCGGGCCGGTGAAGGAGGTGCTGCGGCGCTATCTGGGCGAATGGATGGGCGGGCCGAAGCGCTATTCGGCCGAGCGCGGCCATCCGCGTCTGCGCCAGCGCCACATGGGTTTTCCCATCGGCAACGAGGAGCGCGATGCGTGGCTCCTCTGCATGCGCGGCGCGCTCGATGAAACCGTCGCCGATGTCGCGGCGCGCGAAGAAATCTACGGGCTGCTCGCCCGGCTGGCCGACTGGATGCGCAACCAGGAAGGCAATCCCCACGATGCGGGGGCGCAGCGCCCCTGAATCGCGTGGCGCCTGAAGCCGGCCGCGGTGCCGGCGATTTTCGGGCGACCCGAGCGCGGAATCCCCGAGCCTGACTGACGCGCTACGGCGGGCGGTGATTGCGGTTCGCGGCCCGCGGACCGGCGGCGCAGATCCGGGCTGTGCCGGCGTGCTGGCCCTTGGGCTGCGGCCTACTGCCAGCCGAAACGGCGGTTGTAGTAACCCTTCATCAGCTGCGTGAGCGCCATGTAGCCGACCAGGATCGCCGCGAGCACCGCGAAGTACGCAGCCGGCAGCGCCTGCAGCTTGAAGTAGTGCGCGAACGGCCCCATCGGCATCAGGATGCCGACCGCCATGATGGCCGCCGTCATGGCGAGCAGCGGCGTCGCCGCGCGGCTTTGCAGGAACGGCAGCTTTGGCGTGCGGATCATGTGCACGATCAGCGTCTGCGTGAGCAGGCTCTCGACGAACCAGCCGGACTGGAACAGCGTCTGCTGCGCCGGGCTGCTGGCGCCGAACAGGAACCACATCGCCAGATACGTGGTGATGTCGAACACCGAGCTGATCGGCCCGAAGAACACCATGAAGCGGCCGATGCCGGCCGGGTCCCAGCGCTGCGGCGCGGTCAGCAGTTCGGGATCGACGCGGTCGAACGGAATGGCGCTCTGCGAGATGTCGTAGAGCAGGTTCAGCACCAGCAGGTGCATCGGCAGCATCGGCAGGAACGGGATGAAGGCGCTCGCCACCAGCACCGACAGCACGTTGCCGAAGTTGGAGCTGGCCGTCATCTTGATGTACTTGAGCATGTTGGCGAAGGTGGTGCGGCCCTCGAGCACGCCTTCCTCCAGCACCATCAGGCTCTTTTCGAGCAGGATGATGTCGGCCGCCTCCTTGGCGATGTCGACTGCGGTGTCGACCGAAATGCCGATGTCGGCGCTGCGCAGCGCCGGCGCGTCGTTGATGCCGTCGCCCATGAAGCCGACCACGTGGCCGTTGGCCTTGAGCTGGCGCACGATGCGGTCCTTGTGGGCCGGGGTGAGCTTGGCGAACACGTCGTGCGCCTCCACCGCGCTCGCCAGCTCGGCGTCGCCGAGGCGCTCGACATCCGTGCCCAGCAGCACGCCGTTCGGCGCGAGCCCCACGTCCTTGCACACCTTGGCGGTCACCAGCTCGTTGTCGCCGGTCAGCACCTTCACCCGCACGCCGTGCGCGGCAAGCGCTTCCAGCGCCGGCGCGGCGCTCTCCTTGGGCGGGTCGAGGAAGGCCACGTAGCCGATCAGCGTCAGATCACACTCGTCCGGCACGCGGTACTCGGCCTGGTTGGGCGGCGTCTTCACCGCCACCGCCACCACGCGCAGTCCCTCGTGGTTCAGCGCTGCCGTCACGTCGCGCACGCGCGCCAGCAGCGCCGCGTCGAGCGGCTCGTCCGCGTCGCCATGGCGCACGCGGCTACATACCTGCATCACTTCCTCGACGGCGCCCTTGCAGATCAGCAGATGCGCGCCGTCCGGCGCCTGCACCACCACCGACATGCGCCGGCGCTGGAAGTCGAACGGAATCTCGTCGATCGGCTGGAACGCCGTCGCGATGTCCGTATGCCGCGCGTGCTCGGCGTGCTCCAGCACCGCCACGTCGAGCAGGTTTTTAAGCCCCGTCTGGTAGTAGCTGTTCACGTACGCGAAGGTGAGCACCTCGTCGGAGGGTTCGCCCCACACGTCGGTGTGCCGCGCCAGCACCACCTTGTCCTGCGTCAGCGTGCCGGTCTTGTCGGTGCACAGCACGTCCATGGCGCCGAAGTTCTGGATGGCGTCGAGGCGCTTCACGATCACCTTCTTGCGCGACAGGAACACCGCGCCCTTGGCGAGCGTGGAGGTGACGATCATCGGCAGCATCTCGGGCGTGAGCCCGACCGCGATCGACAGCGTGAACAGCAGCGCCTGCATCCAGTCGTGCTTGGTCACGCCGTTGATCAGCAGCACCAGCGGCGCCATCACGAACATGAAGCGGATCAGCAGCCAGGCGACACTGTTCACGCCGGCCTGGAACTGCGTCGGCGCCCGGTCGGTGCTGATCACGCGCTGGGCGAGCGCGCCAAAGTAGGTGCGCTGGCCCGTCGCCACCACCACGGCCGTCGCCGATCCCGACACCACGTTGGTGCCCATGAACAGGATGTTGTCGAGCTCGAGCGGGTTTCCATCGGCGGCGGCCGGCGCCTGCGCGTACTTTTCCACCGGTAGCGACTCGCCGGTCATGGCCGCCTGGTTCATGAACAGATCCTGCGCGCGCAGCACGCGGCAGTCGGCGGGAATCATGTCGCCCGCCGACAGCACGATCACGTCGCCCGGCACCAGCAGGCGGATGGGGAGTTCGACCCGCCGCGCCGGCTTCACGTGCAGATGCACGCCGTAGTAGCGCTCGAAGATCGGCGCGGCTTCCTCGGACACGTCGCGCCGCATCACGGTGGCGGTGTTGCTCACCATGGCCTTGAGCGCATCGGCGGCGCGGTTCGACTTGCGCTCCTGCCAGAAGCGGATGAAGGTCGCGAGCAGCACCATGGCGCCGATGACGACGGTCGCCTTCATGTCGCCGGTGACGTAGGACACCACCGCCAGCAGCGTCAGCAGCAGGCTGAACGGCGTGCGGTAGCAGTGCCACAGGTGCAGCCACCACGGCAGCGGCTTCTCGTGGTCGACTTCGTTGAGGCCCACGCGGCTGCGCACGGCCTCTGCCTGGGCTTCGGTGAACCCATCGGCATGGGAGTCGAGGCGGGCCAGCAGCGCATCGGGGGCGCTTTGCGCGGCGGCGATGAGTTCCTGGGCATGGGCCGGTGCCAGTTCGCGACTGACACCCGTGCCGACCAGACTCTCCAACATCACGCGTCGGTGGAAATGCCGGAAGAACCGGCGGGTGCGAAGAAATCCCGCGAAACGTTTTTTCAGGGAAGGGAACTTCATGGGGCACTCCAGCCTTGCCGGCCATCCGGATCGCGGAGCTCCGCCGGGCGGTGGCAATCGAGGGTCGTCGGGCGTCGCCGGTGGACGAGGATCACCGTGCCGGCATGATGGCAGAAACGGCGCGAAGGCAGGCGCAGTCCGATGGGGGACCAGCGTTCCGCCGTGCCGCCGCCGGTCCGGTCGCTACCGGGAGCATCCTGCTGCAGGCGTTCGGGCAGCAGCCAGCAGCGGAACCCGGTCCGGGCGGCATGGACCGAGGCCGCCGCCAGAGCGAACGCGAGCGCATTGCCCCACGGCGTCGAGGTGCGCGGCGGTGATTCCACCCGAGCGGGTCGAAGCGGCATCAGACCTCCCTCCGGCGGGAGGTGCGGTGTCTGGGCATCGCACCCAACGAGAATCGCCGGTGGCGGAGCCCGCGAAAGGGTGGCGGGGGAGTCGCAAGCGGAAACCGCGAAATGCCACCGCCCGGGCTCCGGCAGCCTGGCAGCCGGATGTGACGCTGCGGTGACGGATCTGTTCCCCGCCGCTGCCCCGCTGCCACCACGGAGCCGGTGACAGGGGGCGTCCCGAAAAAACCGTCGCTCCGGCTGACCCGGGAATCGACGGCAATCTCCTGCGCCGGAGGTGCCGGTCCATCGGCGGCCGGCCCGCCGGACCGGATCCGCATCCCGCCACGATCCCCATGCCGAGCAGTCGCCGGCGATTCGAGCGCCGTGCGGGGGCGCATTCGGGGATCGCGCGTCGAAGGTCCCGCGCGGCCGCTCGAGCGGCCGGCGGTGAGCGAGAAGGCGGTGCGCCCTGGATGCTATCCTGCTCGTGCATGGGCTGGCTGCAACGGCGACTCTGCAGCCTGCTGCGTGTGGACCATTTGCCGGGAGGAAGCGCGGTGCAGACGGAACGGTCTCCTGCCGAAGAACTCGCCAATGCCATTACCCACGGGCTGGGGGTGCTCCTCGCCCTCGCCGGCGGCATCAGCCTGATCGTGCTGTCCGCCAGCCAGGCCGGCGTCCGCGAAGTCATCAGCGCCGCCGTTTTCACCACCACGCTGGTGATGATGTACGCCGCCTCCACGCTGTACCACGCCGTTTCACACACGCGCATCAAACAGCGCCTCAAGGTGTTCGACCACTGCGCGATCTTTCTCCTGATCGCCGGCACCTATACGCCGTTCACCGTCGCGGTCCTGAAAGGCACGCTGGGCTGGTCGCTGTTCGGCGTGGTCTGGGGGCTGGCGGTGGCCGGCATCGTGATGAAATGGTTTTTCACCGGCCGCATGCGCCTGCTCTCGACGCTCATCTATGTGCTCATGGGGTGGATCGCCATCGTGGCGGTGGTGCCGATCAGCCGGGCGCTGGCGCCGGCCACGCTGTATTGGCTGCTCGGCGGGGGAGTGGCCTATACCGCGGGGACGCTGTTCTATCACAACCGGCGCATTCCCTATTCCCACACCATCTGGCACCTCTTCGTGCTGACCGGCAGCGCCTGTCATTTCATCGCCATCCTGCACCAGTTCAGTCTGCCGGAGAGTCTCGGCTTGGCGGGCGCCGGCGGCGCCGTGTCCGGCTAGCAGTCGCTTACGCCACAGTCGGGCCGGGTTTTCGTCGCAAATCCGCCAAAGCCGGCGCCGGCGCCGCCCCGGATTTTCCCCAACGTACTGCTTTCATGGCCCTTTTAGCATGGCACCGGATTTGCTGACCGGAATCATGGGTCATTTGCCGAGGGAGTT
>PKCW01000210.1 GCA_002862965.1 Pseudomonadota bacterium | reverse complement strand
CGCAACGTGCCCTTATCAAAGGGAGCTGTCGTCAACGGGCTGCTGCAGTGCCCGTACCACGGCTGGCGCTTCCATCCAGACGGGCGATGCCTGCACATTCCCGCCTTCACCGGCGAGCCCGACTTCCCGCCGCGGCGCTGCAGCCAGCTGCCGGCCCGCGAGTCGCAGGGGTTTGTCTGGATCTGGGGTGATCCCGACAGCCCGCCAGACCGAGAGCCCTTCCAGCTTCGGGCGCACGAGCGACCCGGGTACCTGACCGTCCGAAAGTCACTGTCAGCACAGGGCTCGATCCACGCCGTCTCAGAGAACGCGCTCGATGTGCCGCACACCGCATTTCTGCACGGCGGGCTGTTCCGCGTCGACAAAGACCGCCAGCCGATCCAGTGCCGAATCCGACGCTGGCACGATCGCGTGGAGTGCGAGTACATCGGCGAGCCGCGCCCGGACGGCCTGCGCATCCGCGGCGGCCCAATCCAGGGCGGTTGCGTGGACAGTCACGGCGATCACCGCGTGGCGATGTCCTTCGCCATGGCGGCGTTGCGCGCCCAGGGAACCATCCGCATCCGCGACTGTGCCAATGTCGAGACCTCTTTCCCGGGTTTTGCTGCGCTGGCATCGGCCGCCGGCCTCGCACTCGAACGGGTCGCTGGCGATGCATGACGCGACCTTGGCCCCCGTCATCTGCCTCGATGGTCCCAGTGGCGCGGGAAAGGGAACGGTGGGCCGGATGCTGGCCCAGCGCCTGGGCTGGCATTTTCTCGATAGCGGCGCGCTGTATCGACTGGTCGCCGTGGCGGGTGGGAAGCGGCGCCTCGATCTCGATCGACCCGATGCCTTGGCCGGTCTTGCGCACGGACTGGATTGTGCCTTCGGCTGGGATGCCCGGGGCCGGGAGCGGATCCTGCTCGATGGCCGCGATGTCACCGCCGAGGTGCGCGCAGAGACGACCGGCGCCGCCGCCTCCCGGGTGGCGCGGCACCCCGAGGTCCGCGCCGCGCTGCTGGCGCGGCAGCGGGCCGAGCGTCGCTTCCCGGGCCTGGTTGCCGACGGCAGGGATATGGGGACGGTGGTCTTTCCGGATGCGCCGCTCAAGATTTTTCTCACGGCATCGGCCGATGAGCGCGCCCGGCGGCGCCATAAACAGTTGATGGAGCACGGCATCAGTGCTAGCATCCCGGACTTGATTCAAGAGATCGAAGCCCGGGATCGACAAGACCGCGAGCGAGCCGTGTCACCGTTGGTGGCTGATGCCGATGCGTTGACCGTCGATTCCACCGGACAGGCGCCGAGCGAGTTGTGTGCGTTCATTGTCGAGTTGGCGGGACGCCGCGGTCTCTTTTGAACGGCTTCTTTCCTTGAAATTGGATCAGGTGGCGAGGCAGAGCCTTGCTGAAAACCAACCGGTTCCGGGCCTTTCCGGGACCTCAACCGGCCGCCAGGCCGTTCCGGTAGAGAGCTTAAATGTCTGAAAGTTTTGCCGAACTGTTCGAAGAAAGCCTGCGTGGCCAAACCATGCAGCCCGGGGCCATCATCATCGGCCGCGTGGTCGGGATCCGTGGCGACAGCGTGATCGTCAACGCCGGATTCAAGTCCGAAGGCGTGATCGACATCCGCCAGTTCTACAACGAGAAGGGCGAACTGGAAGTTGCCGTTGGCGATGACGTCGAAGTCGCGCTCGATGCGGTGGAAGACGGCTCTGGCGCAACGCAACTCTCCCGTGAGAAGGCCAAGCGTGCCAAGTCCTGGACCGTGCTGGAAAAGGCGTTCGAACAGGGCGAGATCATCAAGGGCATCATGACCGGCAAGGTCAAGGGCGGCTATACGGTTGATATCGACGAGGTGCGCGCCTTCCTGCCGGGCTCCCTGGTCGATGTGCGCCCGGTGCGCGACACGGCCTATCTCGAAGGCAAGGAGCTCGAATTCAAGGTCATCAAGCTCGACCGCCGCCGCAACAACGTGGTGGTTTCCCGCCGCGCGGTGGTGGAACAGGAATACAGCGCCGAGCGTGAAGCCCTGCTGGACAACCTGCAGGAAGGCAGCGTGACCCGCGGCGTGGTCAAGAACCTGACCGACTACGGCGCGTTCATCGATCTCGGCGGCATCGACGGCCTGCTGCACATCACCGACATGGCCTGGAAGCGCGTGAAGCATCCGTCCGAAGTCGTCACGGTCGGTGACGAACTCGAGGTCAAGGTGCTCAAGTTCGACCGTGAACGGCGCCGCGTTTCCCTTGGCCTGAAACAGCTCGGGGCCGATCCGTGGGAGATGATCGCCCGCCGCTATCCCTCCAGCACCCGCCTGTTCGGAAAGGTGACCAATATCGCGGATTACGGCTGCTTCGTGGAGATCGAGGAAGGCGTGGAAGGTCTGGTTCACGTCTCCGAAATGGACTGGACCAACAAGAACGTCAATCCCAACAAGATGGTTTCGGTGGGGGACGAGGTCGAGGTCATGGTGCTCGACATCGACGAGCAGCGGCGCCGCATCTCGCTGGGCATGAAGCAATGCCAGGCCAACCCCTGGAAGGAATTCGCCGAGACGCACAACAAGGGCGACCGGATTTCCGGGACCATCAAGTCGATCACCGACTTCGGCGTCTTCGTCGGGCTGGACGGCGGTATCGATGGCCTGGTGCATCTGTCCGACATCACCTGGGCAGAAACCAGCGACGACATCGTGCAGCGCTACAAGAAAGGGGACGAGATCGAGGCGGTCGTGCTGCAGGTCGATCCCGAGCGTGAGCGGATTTCGCTGGGGATCAAGCAGCTCGAGCAGGATCCTTTCGCCGCCTATCTCGCCATGCATCCCAAGGGCAGCATCGTCACCGGGCGGGTCACGGCCGTCGATCAGAAGTCGGCGGTGGTGGAATTGGCCGAAGGCATCGAGGCGCAGCTTTGGGCCTCCGAACTTGGCCGGGAACGTGTGGAAGATGCGCGCACCGTCCTGCGTGTCGACGACACGGTGGAAGCCAAGATCGTCAACGTCGACCGGAAGAATCGGGCGTTGACCCTGTCGGTCAAGGCGAAGGAGACCTCCGAGGAGAAGGAAGCCATGGAGGACTATGGCCGCACGTCTCAACCGGCCGGATCCGCGACCTTGGGCGATTTGCTGCGGCAGCAGATCTCGGCCCAGAAGGACGAGAACTGACACTCCATTTTCGGGTGTCATCCCGGGATCGCCGATCGATGAGTCGGCGATCCCGGGCTCGTTTCGACCCGGCTGCTCCCAAAAAAATGGACTCGAAGGTGCCATGACCAAATCGGATCTGATCGAACATATGGCAAAGCATTCGGCACTGCCGCTGGCCGACGTGGAGTTGGCGGTCAAGGCCATTCTGGACATGATGGGCGCTTCGCTGGCCGAAGGAGACCGCATCGAGATTCGCGGATTCGGCAGCTTTTCCCTGCACCATCGACCACCGCGGGTCGGTCGGAATCCCAAGACCGGCGCGTCGGTCACGCTGCAGGAAAAGTTCGTGCCCCACTTCAAGCCCGGCAAGGAATTGCGGGAACGCGTCAACACTCCGGAAGGATAGAAACGCGGCATTCGATGCCGGGGCGGCGCCGACACCGGGGATCCGAATCGCGACTGCCGATCGTCTCCCACCACTGAAGGACAGCAAGGGGTTGATGCAATGCGCCTGGTGGCCTTGATTGCTTCCCTCATTCTCATTGCCGTGTTCGCCGTCCTGGCATGGCACAACGCAGCACCCGTTCAACTCGTTTATCCCGGCGGCGCGGTTACCCTGCCTTTGGCCATGCTGGTCGTCGGTATGCTGTGTGCGGGATGGGTATTCGGTGTCGTCACCATGGCGGTTCCTTGGGCGCGTCAACGGATGCGCTTGCGAAGGATTGCCAAACGCTACCGGCTCGCTGAACAGGAAATCGCCAATCTGCGCGAGATCCCGTTGAAAAATGCTCTTTGAGCTGGGTCTCTTTTTTCTTCTCTTGCCTCTCGCTGCATGGTCCGGCTGGTCAGTCGGCAAGCGCGCCCATCGTGACCCGCCGCAAGGTCCGTCGGAAAGTTTCGCCAAAGACTATTTGCGCGGGATGAACTATCTCCTGAGCGAGCAGCCGGACAAGGCGATCGAGGTGTTTCTCCACCTCGCGTCGGTCGACAACGATACCTTTGAAACCCATCTGGCGCTGGGCGCCTTGTTTCGCCGGCGGGGCGAAGTCGACCGTGCCATCCGCATTCACCAGAATCTCATTGCACGGCCGAGCCTGTCTGCCCCGCAACGGGAACAGGCGCTTTTTGAACTTGCCCAGGATTATCTCAAGCTGGGGGTGTTCGATCGGGCCGAAGCGATCCTGTCCGATCTCAAGACCCGGGTCTCCGGGATGCATCCCGTGCTTGAATTGCTGCTGCAAATCCATGAGCGGGAAAAGGACTGGCGCAGCGCGCTTGCAACCGCGTCTCTGATCGGCGGACGATCCCAGTCGCCATCGATTGCCGTTCGCTCGGCGCAATACAACTGCGAACTCGCCGACCAGGCGTTGCAGCAGGGCCATGCATCCGACGTCCGGATGTTTCTCAACGCGGCCTTTCGCGCCGATCCCGCCTGCGTGCGCGCCAGCCTGCTGGAGGCGAGACTGGCGGCAGCCGATGGCGATCATCGGCAGGCCTTGCGAAGCGCGTTGCGTGTCCTGGATCAGGATGCGCGTTTTTTGCCGCTGGTCATCGACGCCATCCTTGAGCTTTACGGCCGGCTGGGAGACCTTGCGGGTCGCCAGGGCTTCATCGAGCGCCTCGGGCGCCGTGACGGCTCGCAGGATGAAATGCAGATTCTCGATGTCATCCGACTCAGGCTCAAGATGGATGAGGATCCGGCCGATGCCTTGAGACTGTATGCCGCAGGCTCTCCCACGATCCACGGCTTGCACGACTGGCTGCAGGGAATGCTTGAGCACGGTGGTGAAGTACCTGGTGCGGATCTCGCCTTGTTCGGCAAGACGATGGGCGACATCGTCGCACAGGGGCCGCTGTATCGATGCGGTCACTGTGGCTTCGCCGGACGCAAGCTGCACTGGCAATGCCCCGGATGCCAGCAGTGGGGATCCATCGCGCCGCTGGCATGCGTGCCGAGCGGATCGGTCCCGGCGATCCGCTCGGCACCATTTCCAGGACATCACCGGGAGTGACCCATCCTATCGATGTAACGACGACTGAGAAGAGAGGAGGAGACGCATGATGAACAAGGCATTCTGGGGGAAATCCCTGATCGCGGCGGGACTGTGGCTGGCGTTCGCTGCCCACGCCGAGCCGGTCAATGTCAATACGGCGGATGCCCAGGCGATTGCTGCCGCCTTGCCCGGCATCGGACCCGCGAAGGCCAAGGCGATCGTCGACTATCGGACTCAGCATGGACCGTTCAAGGCCAAGGAAGATCTGACTCAGGTACCGGGCATCGGCGATGCCACGCTGGAGAAGATCAAGGCGGATGTCCTGTTGCAGGACGCGGGCGCGAAGGCTGCACCGGCCAAGAAATGACCCGTTTCACGAGGCCCCGTACGGGGCCTCATTTCCGCCTCCCGAGCCGGTCATCATGAGATTTCGGCTTGTGGACTCGGAATCGGTGATGCATGATCGACGCGCCGATTCAAGTGTGAGGTGTGTTGAATGAATGTTTCTCTGTCAGGAAGTGTGCGCCGTATTCGCAAAGCCGTTTTTCCGGTAGCCGGGTTGGGCACACGATTTCTGCCGGCGACGAAGGCCAGCCCCAAGGAGATGCTGCCGGTCGTCGACAAGCCGCTGATCCAGTACGCCGTCGAGGAAGCGGTGGCGGCTGGTGTGGAAGTTTTGGTGTTCGTCAATGGTCGAAACAAGCGCGCGATCCCCGACCATTTCGACAAGGCCTATGAGCTCGAGCGTGAGCTCGAGGCACGCGGCAAGCAGAAGTTGCTGGACATCGTCCGGGGCATCGTGCCGGAACGTGTGACCTGCGTTTATATCCGGCAATCCGAAGCCCTGGGTTTGGGACACGCCGTACTCTGTGCCCAACCCGTGATCGGCAACGAAGCCTTTGCGGTGCTGTTGGCCGATGATCTGCTGGACGGTCATGGCAAACCGGTGCTGTCGCAGATGTGTGACACGCATGCCGAATATGGCGCGAGTATCCTGGCCGTCGAGGAAGTTCCTCCGGCCCAGACCGATCAGTACGGCATCGTCCAGATCGGCAAGAAGCCCGGGAAGGTTGCCGAAATCGAAGGGATGGTCGAGAAACCCAAACCGGAAGTGGCACCGTCCAATCTGGGTGTCGTCGGACGTTATGTCCTCACCCCGCGCATCTTCGAGTTGATCCGCAAGGTGCCGAGGGGGGCGGGCGGCGAGTATCAGCTCACCGACGCCATTGCCGGCTTGCTGCCTTATGAAAAGGTATTCGCCTACCAGTTCGATGGCAAGCGCTACGACTGCGGCAGCAAACTCGGCTATCTGCAGGCCAACGTCGAATACGCGCTCCGGCATCCGGATGTCGGAGCGGACTTCACGGCCTATCTCCGCGGGATGCTGGAGAACGGATTGCCGGATCCCGTCGGCTGAAGCCTGATACGGGCGATGCCGATGCGAACATCGCCCGTATTGCTCAGGAATCGACGGCCGTCAGACCTGGCGCGCCTGACTCGGCGCAGATCCGACATAGGCGGCCGGTGTCAGCGCCAGCAGTCGCTCCTTCGCGTCCGCGGGCAGATTCAGATCGCTGATGAACGTGCGCAGCTGCTCCGGGGTGATGCGCTGGCCACGGGTGAGCTTCTTGAGCTGTTCGTAGGGTTGCGGGATGCCATGGCGGCGCATGACCGTCTGGATGGCTTCGCCCACCACCTCCCAGTTCGCGTCGAGATCACGCTGCAGCGCAACGGGGTCGGCCTCCAGCTTGCCGATCCCGCGCAGGATCGATTGATAGGCGATGAGGCTGTGGGCAATGCCGACGCCCAGATTGCGCAGCACGGTCGAGTCGCTGAGATCCCGCTGCCACCGCGACACCGGGAGTTTTTCGGCGAGGTGGCCCAGCAGGGCGTTGGCGATGCCGAGGTTGCCTTCGGCATTCTCGAAATCGATGGGGTTGACCTTGTGCGGCATGGTGGATGAACCCACCTCGTTTTCGACGGGTCGCTGCCTGAAGTAACCGACGCTGATATAGCCCCAGATGTCGCGGCACATGTCGAGCATGATGGTGTTGATGCGCATCAGCGCCGCGAAGTACTCGCCCATGTAGTCGTGCGGCTCGATCTGCGTGGTGAACGGATTGCAGTACAGGCCCAGCTCATTCACGAACTGCTGACTGACCCGGGGCCAGTCGGTCTCCGGGTAGGCGATGAAATGCGCATTGAAGTTGCCGACCGCGCCGTTGAGCTTGCCCCACAGCACGACCTGCGCGAACTGCTGTCGTTGGCGATCGAGCCGGTAGGCGAAGTTCGCGACTTCCTTGCCCATCGTCGTGGGTGTCGCGGGTTGGCCATGCGTACGCGAGAGCATGGGCAGGTCGGCGTAGCGATGGGCCAGCGTCCGGAGCGCTTCGCACAGCTGATCCATGACCGGCAGCAGGATCTGTTGACGGGCGTCCTTCAGCATCAGGCCGTGGCAGAGATTGTTGATGTCCTCGGAGGTGCAGGCGAAGTGGATGAACTCGCTCACGGCTTCGAGTTCCTGCTGGCCGGCGATCTGCTCCTTCAGGAAATACTCCATGGCCTTGACGTCGTGGTTGGTGGTTTCCTCGATCGCCTTGACCCGTTGGGCCTGCTCCAGTCCGAACCGGGCGATGATGTCGT
>PKCW01000153.1 GCA_002862965.1 Pseudomonadota bacterium | reverse complement strand
CGGGCCTATCTGCCGGCGGCGGTCGATCTGGCCGGCCGGCATGGCGTGCCGCTGGTGGCGACCAACGACGTGCGCTTTCTGGAGCGGTCGGATTTCGAGGCGCACGAGGTGCGGGTGTGCATCAACCGCGGCCGTCTGCTCGACGACCCGCGCCGGCCGCGCGACTACACCGCCGAGCAGTTTCTGCGTTCACCCGCGCAGATGGCGGAGTTGTTCGCCGATGTGCCCGAGGCGCTGGCCAACAGCGTCGAGATCGCGCGCCGCTGCAGCCTGCAACTGCAGCTCGGCGAAAACGTGTTGCCGTGCTTCCCGGTGCCGGATGCGCGTCCTCCGGAGGACCATCTCGCCGATCTGGCCCGCGCGGGGCTCGGGCAACGGCGGGATGCGGGACGCGCCCATGCCGCCGCGCCGGTCGCGTATGACGAGCGGCTGGCCCGCGAACTCGCGGTCATCAGCGGCATGGGCTTTGCCGGTTACTTCCTGATCGTGGCGGATTTCATCCGCTGGGCGCGCGACAACGGCGTGCCAGTGGGTCCGGGACGCGGTTCGGGCGCCGGCTCCCTGGTGGCCTACGCGCTCGGCATCACGGATCTGGATCCCATCGCCTACGACCTGCTGTTCGAGCGCTTCCTGAATCCCGAGCGGGTCTCGATGCCCGACTTCGACATCGACTTCTGCATGGAAGGCCGCGACCGGGTGATCGAGTACGTGGCCCAGTGCTACGGGCGCGAGCAGGTCAGCCAGATCATCACCTTCGGCAGCATGGCGGCCAAGGCCGTGGTGCGCGACGTGGGCCGCGTGCTGGGCCATCCCTACGGCTTCGTCGACCGCATCGCCAAGCTCATCCCCTTCGAGCTCGGCATCACGCTGGACAAGGCCTTGGAGCAGGAGCCCGAACTGGGCCGGCTCTACCGCGAGGACGAGGCGGTGCAGGCGCTGATCGACCTGGCGCGCGCGCTGGAAGGCCTCGCCCGCAATGCCGGCAAGCATGCCGGCGGGGTGGTGATCGCGCCGTCGGAGCTCACGGACTTCACGCCGCTGTATTGCGAGGCCGGCGGCGAGAACCTAGTCACCCAGTTCGACAAGGACGATGTCGAAGCCGCCGGCCTCGTCAAGTTCGACTTTCTCGGCCTGCGCACGCTCACCATCCTCGACTGGGCGGTGGCGGCCATCAATCGCGAGCGGACCGCGCGCGGCGAGGCGCTCGTCGCACTCGACGCCCTGCCGCTGGATGACGCCGCGACCTTCGCACTGCTCAAGCGCTGCGAGACCACGGCGGTGTTCCAACTCGAATCGCGCGGCATGAAGGACCTGATCAAGCGCCTGCAACCGGACTGCTTCGAGGACATCATCGCGCTGGTGGCCTTGTTCCGGCCGGGCCCCTTGCAGTCCGGCATGGTCGACGATTTCATCAACCGCAAGCACGGGCGGGCGAAGGTGGACTACCCCCACCCGGCGCTGGAACCCATTCTCAAGCCCACCTACGGCGTGATCCTGTACCAGGAGCAGGTGATGCAGATCGCCCAGGTGCTGGCCGGCTACACGCTGGGTGGCGCCGATCTGCTGCGCCGCGCCATGGGCAAGAAAAAGCCCGAGGAAATGGCCAAGCAGCGCGAGATCTTCGTCGCCGGGGCGCTGGCCGGCGGCGTGCCCGAAGCGACGGCAACACACATCTTCGACCTCATGGAGAAGTTCGCCGGCTACGGATTCAACAAGTCGCACTCGGCCGCCTATGCGCTGCTGTCCTACCAGACCGCATATCTGAAGGCGCATCATCCGGCCGCGTTCATGGCCGCCGTGCTGTCCGCCGACATGGATCACACCGACAAGGTGGTGACCCTGATCGATGAGTGCCGGCGCATGGCGCTGGGCGTGGCGCCGCCGCACGTCAATCATTCCGAGTACGCCTTCACGGCCATCGCCGCCGATCGATTGCAATACGGCCTGGGCGCGATCAAGGGCGTGGGCGAGGGCGCCATCGAGGCGATCGTGCAGGAACGTGCCGGCAAGGGTGCTTTCAGGGATCTGGTCGACCTGTGTTGCCGTGTCGATGGCCGGCGGGTCAACCGGCGCGCGCTCGAGGCCATGATCCGGGCGGGCGCCCTGGACTTTCCGGATTCGTCGCGCGCCGGCCTGATGCAGGGGCTTGAAGAAGCCCTGCGTCTGGCCGATCAGCAGGGTCGGGCCGGCGCGGTGGGTCAGGACGATCTGTTCGGGCTGGCTGCCGAGCCGGTGCGACCGGCGCGGGCGTCCGCGGACGCGATCCCCGAATGGCCCGAGGCTCAGCGCCTGCAGGAAGAAAAGGAAACCCTCGGGCTTTATCTCACCGGCCATCCCATCGCACAGTTCGAGGCGGATCTGCGCCAGTTCGTGACCGACCGGCTGGCGGATCTGACCGGCTCTGCGCTCGATGCCGGGCAGGGGCAGGGGCAGCGGCGCGACGTCGTCGTCGCCGGCCTCGTGGTCGCCATCCGTCGCCAGGCGGGAAAGCGCGCCTTCCTGACGCTCGATGACCGCAGCGCGCGCATGGAAGTGGCGGTTTTCGAGGATCAGTACCAGCGTTTCCAGCACCTCATCGTCAAGGATCAATTGCTCATCGTCGAGGGCAGCCTCGGTTTCGACGACTACTCGGGCAATTGGCGTCTGACACCGCGCCAGTTGTTCGATCTGGAACAGATGCGCCTGCGCTATGGACAGCGCCTTACCCTGGATCTTGCGGCAAGCGCGGAGGAGGGGCTCGTCGAGCGACTCGTCGACGCGCTGGAGCCGTTTCGGGGGGGCGGATGCGCGGTGCGCGTCGTGTACCGCAACGCGGCGGCCGAGGCGACGTTGCACCTGGGTGATGCCTGGCGGGTCCAGCCCTCCGGGGATCTGCTGCAACGCCTGCGGGACCGATTCGGCGCCGCCGCCGTGCAACTCGCCTATGCGCGGCCAGCGCCCTCCGCGTCCCCCCGTGCCTTTCGCCGGGCGGCCGCTTCCGAGTGAGGCGTCCGGTCGGCGACGGCCGGGCGGGCACGATTGGGCCGGTCAGCCGTCAGCCAGCTTGGCTTCTGCGGCGAGTTTCCGGGAATGAAGCGCCGCATATCGCCGCCGCAAGACATCGCAACGGTCATGGAGCGGCCGCTGCGCACGATGGATCGGGGCGAAGGCCCAGACGTTTGGAATCCGTCGAAATCAGGACCGGCAGGCGCAGTGGGTCGCATCGACGCCGATATCGACGAAAGGCCCGCTACTCATCCGCAGGCAATTGGGCGTGCGAGGCACAGCGTTGGACCGGAACGGCCCACGGCAGCCCATTTCCGGTCCGGGGCTATTCGCCATTCAGAGTCAGCATCACGAGCCCGGCGGTGCTGATACCGTATCCTGCATACCAAGCGGGAATAACCACGCCGTCCAGCCGGTTGATGGGCGGCGGTGCCTTGTTGATGGCCACCGATGCCGCGCCGCTCGAGGCGATCAGGGTGTATCCGGTCATGACGGAGCCATAACCGGCGTAATGGAGCGCAGCGCTATTGCCTTGCGTTGTGGTCATGTCGGTCCACAGACCGCCCATCGTCTGCTTGTAAGTCTGAAATCCCGGGCCAAGGCCGGCGTGCCCCTCGACCGCCCGCAGCTCGGCATCGGTCAACGGCTGCATCCCGGCCTGAGCCGACAACGATGTACAGGTCAGGGCAAGGATACCGATGGAGCGGGCCAGCGATTTCATGGGGTTTTCCTCTCGAGGGTGGATGGATGGCGGCAGGCTGCTCCCGGTTATCGGCCGCAAGGCGGGAAGATTGAGACATCCCGCAGGCGCGCGCGGCTTGGACGGAGGCGGGTTTTTCTGAGGCAAAGTGCCCTTCGCCGAACAAGAACCACGAGCCGCCATGCAGTCGATTTTTCTCGAATTCGAAAAACCCATCGCCGAACTCGAGGCGAAAATCGAAAAACCGCGCCATGTCGGCAATGACTCGGCGGTCACCGTCAGCGAGGAAAATCCAAAGACCGGACGTCAAGCAACACGCGCCGCAGTGCTGAAGGGCAGGGTCGGGCGGATCTGCCCATCAACCGCTCGCAGCTCGACGTCGGTCGATTCGGTCATCCCGGCTTGCGCCGTCCGTGGCATCAGGACTGTTGGGGACAACGGCGCGGCTGGTATCTGGACGTCTCATGGGTGGCGCCTTCTGATCGTGCCGGATAAAAGGACGGGCCACGGGGTTGCAACCGGTGCCGAAAAGGATCCGATCAGGCAAATCTGGACGGTCCGGGGCACCGAATCCTATCCCCCATTGAACTGCAGGACGTAGCCGCCGGCGAGCATGAGAGCGCCTCCCGCCAGGATGGGCGGAGCGGTCAGGGGAACGGTTGCGATGACCCAGAGCGGCCCGGGGGGCGGAGGGTTGTCGATGACGGCCGCTGCTGCGGCCAAGGCCGGCGCACCGAATGCATAACCGATGAGCACCGTTCCCGAGCCGGCGTAATGCAGGGCGGCGCTGTTGCCTTGAACAGTGGTCAGGCTGGTCCACATCCGGCCCAAAGTGGCTCGATATTCCTGGGGGAACAGACTGGGGTCTTCCACGAAGCCCTGGCCGTGAACGGCACGCAGGTCGGCCTCGGACATTTCGGCCCACGATGCGCCCGCCGTGCAGGGCGCCAGAGCGATGAGGGGGAACAGCAGGGCGAATGGAAATGAGGGTTTCATGGTAAGGCGCTCCTTTTCGTCCGATCTCTTTTTCTGGGTCATCGATCAGGTCATCGGTCTGCCAAGGCAGATCCTGAATCCTTCGGGAACCCCGGGTTGACGAGAGTTGCCGTCACCCCGCGCCTGGCTTGGACAGTGGCGGGTTTTTCTGATGCAATGTGGCCCTTCGCCGAACAAGAACCACGAGCCGCCATGCAGTCGATTTTTCTCGAATTCGAAAAACCCATCGCCGAACTCGAGGCGAAAATCGAAGAACTGCGCCATGTCGGCAATGACTCGGCGGTCAACATCAGCGAAGAAATCCAGCGGCTAGAAGTCAAGCAACAGGCGCTGACAGCCTCCGTCTTCGCCAAGCTCACGCCCTGGCAGATCTCGCAGCTCGCGCGTCACGCTCGCCGCCCGCATACGCTCGATTACATCCACGCCATCTTCACCGACTTCGAAGAACTCCATGGCGACCGCGCCTTCGCCGACGATCCGGCCATCGTGGGCGGGGTCGCCCGGCTCGAGGGACGCCCCGTCGTCGTGATCGGGCAGGAAAAGGGCCGCGACACGAAGGAGAAAATCCGCCGCAACTTCGGCATGCCGCGCCCCGAAGGCTATCGCAAGGCGCAGCGCCTGATGCAGCTCGCCGAACGCTTCGGTCTGCCGGTGCTGACGTTGATCGATACGCCGGGTGCCTACCCCGGAATCGACGCCGAGGAGCGCGGGCAGAGCGAGGCCATCGCGCGCAATCTGTTCGTCATGGCTCGCCTCGGAATCCCCATCGTCTGTGTCGTCATCGGTGAAGGCGGGTCCGGCGGGGCGCTCGCCATCGGTGTGGGTGATCGGGTCGCCATGCTGCAGTACGCGATCTACTCGGTGATCTCCCCGGAAGGCTGTGCGTCCATCCTGTGGAAGGATGCGGCGCGGGCGGAGGAAGCCGCCGCGGCCATGGGCATCACGTCCGACCGGGTGCTCGAACTGGGCTTGATCGACACGGTCATCGAAGAGCCGCTCGGCGGCGCGCACCGCGATCCCGCACTCATGGCCCAGCGCCTGAAAGCGTTTTTCCTCCACAGCCTCGATGAACTGCAGACCCTGGATCGAGATGCCCTCGTCCGGCGTCGGCAGGAACGGCTGATGGGTTACGGGCCGTACAAGGAAAGCTGAGGCATCGTGACCGTCGAGGCGCTGCGTGCGGCGTTTCGCGCGGCTTGGCGGGCCTGGCCGCCCGTCCCACGCTGCTGGGTCGCCTTCAGCGGGGGTCTGGATTCGACCGTACTGCTCGATCTGATGCGCGCCGATCAGGCCGATCTGCCGCCGTTTCAAGCCATCCACATCGATCACGGACTGCACCCCGACAGCGCGCGCTGGGCCGAGCATTGCCGAGCGTGGTGCGCACGTCTGCAGATTCAGTGCACGGCGATGAGCATTCCGCGTACGCTGCCGCCCGGCGCCAGCCTCGAGGCGTGGGCGCGGGAGGCCCGCTACGCCGCGCTCGCGGCACAGATGGGCACCGGCGACCTGTTGCTCACCGCCCACCATGCCGACGATCAGCTCGAAACGTTTCTGCTCCAGGCCTTGCGCGGGGCGGGGCCGGCGGGCCTCGCGGCCATGGCGCCCTGGCGGCCCTTCGATCCCGGCTTCCTCGCCCGACCGCTGCTCGACGCGACGCGTGAGCAGCTCACGGCCTATGCCCGCGCGCGCGGGCTCGAGTGGCTCGAGGATCCGAGCAATACCGACCCGGGACCGGACCGCAACTACTTGCGCCATGCGGTGTTGCCGGCGCTGCGCGTACGCTGGCCCCAGGCGGCGCGCACGGTGTCGCGCAGCGCTCGCCAATGCGCCAAGGCCGACGCGCAGCTTGGCGCTTGGGCGGAGGCGGAGGCCCGGGCAGGCCTGATCGTCGACGGAGCGCTGATGCTGGCGCCTTGGCGGCTGCGGACGGCGCCCGAGCGGGAGCTGCTGTTGCGGCAATGGCTGAGGGCAAGCGGCCGGCCTCTGCCCAGTGCGCGCGTGCTCGCCACCATCGCCGAGCAACTGGCCGACGCTGCAGCCGATCGGCAAGTGGTGCTGCGCTACTCGGGCGTGGAAATCCGGCGTCATCGCGACCGCGCGCATGCGATGGCCCCGCTGGACGCGGTGCCCCGGTCGCGCGTGCCTTGGCCGGATCTAAACCGCCCGCTGGTGCTGCCGGCCGGCTTGGGCACGCTGTCGACGCAGCAGGGCCCAGGGGGGCTCGATGTCGCGAGATTGCGGGGACGGCATCTGGAAGTCGGCTTCCGGCAGGGCGGCGAACGCCTGCAATTGCCGGGGCGAGCGCACCACACGGCCCTCAGCGAGTTGTGCCGAGCGGCCGGGATGGCGCCTTGGCTGCGGGATCGCTTGCCCCTGCTGTGGGTCGACGGCGAACTCGCGGCAGTGGCTGATCTGTGGGCCGGCGTGCCTTTTGCGGGCGCAGCCGCTACTGTCGGCACCCGTCTGCGCTGGGCGGGTGCTGCATGGCGGGACGAGATGTTCAGCGCAGCAGATCGAACAGCGAGAGCCCCTGAAGCTTGAGGTAGCTCTGCTGCGCGGCCTGAAGCGCTACGGTTTGAAGATTCAGCCGGCCAATGGCCTCGGTGTAGTCCAGGTCCTGCAGCTGCGAACGCAGCGATTGCAGGTTCAGCACCTCGTCGGCATGGCTCTCCCGCTGCCCGTCCAGGGCGTTCAGGCGGCTGCCGACCTCGGTACGGATCGTTTGCAGATGGCCCAGGGCCTGATCGATTTCCTCGATACCGCGCCCCAGCGCGCCGATGCTGCGGGCGGCTGTGGCGGGGTCCGCGTCGAGGTCGGCCACGGCTTGGGTCACCTGCGCCAGCGTCTGGAACATGTCCTGCTTGCCGCTGGGCCGGATTTCGAACCGATCCCCCGCGGCGGGTGCGCCGCCGAACGTCACCTGAATGCCGCTGAAGGAAATGGCGCTGTCGGGAGCGTACACGCCGGAGGCCACGACGCCTCCTCCGGAATCACGGACTTCGTACTGATCGGCGGAGATCATGTTCAGGGTGTAGGTGTCCGCAACCCATGCCGAGCGATCGGTCACGCCGCCGGCGTCGATCCGGCCG
>PKCW01000098.1 GCA_002862965.1 Pseudomonadota bacterium | reverse complement strand
GCGGCGCCGAGCGTGGCCGTATCGATCGCGCCCGCAGCGGTGATCATGAGCCGATCCCCCCGCAGAAGGCGCGCGCGAAAACGGGCGAGACCCATGCGATCGACCTCCGGCCGGACGGCCAGGGGGCGACAGAGGGGGTGCTCGCCCCCGAAGCGCGTCAGCAGCGCCAGGCTTTCCCAGGCGTCAGCCGAAGCGGCGGCCTGGATTTCAGGATCCGTCACCTGCGCCTCCTGCGCGATGCGCGCCGCCCCGGGCAACGGCGCCAGCAGCGCATGAACCAGCGCCCGCAGCATCTCCGGCGCGGCATCGGCCGGCACCAGCGCATGCCACACGGTCCATTCCCGCCCGCTCTGGCCATTGAACAGGCCGCCGGCGCGCGCGAGCACGTCCGGGTCCACGGCCTCGCATACCAAGTGTTCCAGCAGATGCGCGGCGCCGATCTCGCCGGCTTCTTCATCGGCGCGGCCGGCGCGCCACCACAACGCCAGCGCGACCGTCTCCCGACCGGTGAGGGCTTGCAGCCGCAGCGGGATGCCGTTGCCGAGCGTCGCGGTGTGCACGGGAGCAGGCGGCACCATCATGGCCGCCCGGTCTGCGTGGATGCACCGCCGCGAAGCAGGCATGCCGCGGCGGACGAGGCTGCGGCGCGATCATCCCATGGCCCGAATGCGCCCGCGGCCGTGGCCAGGGAGCGGACCGGCGGGCAGCGCGAAAGCCTGTGACGCCCCGTATTTCCCGGGACGGATGCACCGGACGCAGGCCCGGGGGCGACCCGTTCACGGAGGGCTCGGCGGTGAAGAAGCGCATTGGCACGCGCCATGCTGGACATCCTGCAGCGAAGGGGCTCGACGTTCATTATTCCCACGCGATCCATGAAGGCAACTAGGGTTCCGGCCTCGCACGAGGCGACTGGTCCGAGGGTTGCCGGCCCGACAGGGCTGCACCGGCGGGACAAAAGCCCGGGAGGACCGAATGGCCCTCTCGCGCGTATGTGTTTACTCCACCGGAGGATCCGACATGCCTCGCCGTCCCCTGCTCGCCTTCGTCCTTGCCTTCGCTCTCAGTCTTTCCGCTTTCACCGCCACAGCCGCCCCGCTGAAGGTGGGTGTCAGCGACTGGCCCGGCTGGGTCGCCTGGTACGTCGCCAAGGAAAAGGGCTACTTCAAGCGCCACGGCGCCGAGGTGGAGCTGGTCTGGTTCCCCAACTACACCGATTCCATCCAGGCGTTCTCGGCTGGCCAGCTCGACGCCAACTCACAGACCTGGAGCGACTCGCTGGCGCCGCTCGCGGCCGGCGTGCCGCTCAAGGTCGTGCTGGTCAACGACAACTCGGCCGGCAACGACGCCTTGATGGTGGCGCCGTCGATCAAAAGCTTTGCCGATCTCAAGGGCAAATCAGTCGCGCTGGAACAGTTCAGCATTTCCCACTTCGTGCTGGCCACCGCGCTGGCGCGCAACGGCATGCGGCCCGCCGACGTGAATGTGGTCAATATCGCCGCAGGTGACGCGGCGGCGGCCTTCATCGGTGGCCGCGTGCCGGCGGCCGTGGTCTGGAATCCCTGGGTGAACCAGATCGCGGCCAGTGGCAAGGGCCGGGCGCTCTTCACCTCCAAGGACATGCCGGGGCTGGTGCCGGATCTGTTGGTGGCGCGGGCGCCGGCCCTCGCCGATCCGGCCAAGCGGGCGACCCTGCAGGCGATGGTGCGCGCCTGGTTCGACACCGTGGACTTCATTGCCAAGGAACCGCAGCAGGCCGCGCAGATCATGGCCAAGGTGGTCGGTCTGCCGCCGGCCGAGTATGCGACCTATCTGTCCGGCACCCGCTTTTTCGGCGCCCGGGAGAATCTCGTCGCGCTCGGCGAACCCCAGCGGCCCGAGTCGCTGATCGGGGTCGGACCGACCATCGCCACCTTTCTGAAGGAAAACAAGCTGCTCGAGGGCGAGGTGGACTTCGCTGCCGCCGTCGAGCCCAGCCTGGTGCGCGAGGCGGCCACGTCCAAGAGTCCCTGATCGTGGCGAGCCGTCTCTCGTGGTGGGCCATCCGCGGCCCGATGAGCCGGGGCGCCTACCTCGCGCTGGTCGGCGCGGGATTCGGGACCTTCCTCGCCGCTTGGTGGGGCCTCGCCGCCGGCGGCCTGGTGGACCCGGTCTTCCTGCCGTCGCCGGATGCCGTGGCGCGCCGGGCCGTCCGTTGGGCGGCGCAGGAGGATCTCCTCGCCGATCTCAAGATCAGCATCCGGCGGGTCTTGAGCGGCTTTGCACTGGCAGCGGCCATGGCCGTGCCGCTCGGCGTCTACATCGGCAGCTTTCGGCCCGTGCAGGCCTTCTTCGAACCCTTGATGGAATTTGCCCGCTACCTGCCGGCGGTGGCCTTCGTGCCCCTGGTGATGCTGTGGGTCGGCATCGGCGAAGCGGCCAAGGTCGCGCTGATCTTCATCGGCACCTATTTCCAGATGGTGCTGATGGTCTCGGACAACGTCCGTCAGGTGCCCGTGGCGCAGATCGAGGCGGCGCAGACCCTGGGCGCGACGCGGGGCGAACTGATCGCACTGGTGGTGTTCAAGTCCGCATTGCCGGACATCCTCGATACCCTGCGCGTCACGCTCGGCTGGGCCTGGACCTATCTGGTCGTCGCCGAACTGGTGGCCGCCAATTCCGGGCTGGGTTACGCCATCCTGCGCGCGCAGCGCTTCCTGCAGACCGACAAGATCTTCGTCGGCATCCTGCTGATCGGCCTGCTGGGCCTGCTGATGGATCAGGGCCTGCGGCTCATGCACCGCCGCGCCTTTCCGTGGTTGCACACGCGATGAACACCGCGCCTGCGCTCATCCGCATCGCGGCGCTGGAGAAGACCTATCCAGGCCAAGCCCTGCCCGCGCTGCAGGCAGTGGATCTGGACGTGGGACAAGGTGAATTCCTGGCCCTGGTCGGCGCCTCCGGCTGCGGCAAGTCGACCCTGCTGCGGCTCATGGCCGGTCTGGAATCCCCCACCCGCGGCAGCATCCGGCTGGACGGCGCGCCCGTGACCGGCCCCGGCCCGGACCGCGCCGTGGTGTTTCAGGACTACAGCCTCTACCCCTGGCTCACCGTGCTGGAAAACGTGCGCTTCTGCCGCCGGCTGCGCGTGCACACGGGGGAGGCCAGCGCGTCACAGGCGGCCGCGGCCGTGGAACGCGCCTATGCCCTGCTGGACGTGATGGGCCTGGACGCGGTCCGCAACCACTACCCCAACCAGCTCTCCGGGGGCATGCGCCAGCGGGTGGCCATCGCCCGCGCACTGATGGCCCAGCCGCGGGTACTGCTCATGGACGAACCCTTCGGCGCGCTCGATGCCCAGACCCGCGAGGTGATGCACGAGCTGATCCTGCGGCTGTTCGAAATCGAACGCAGCACCATCGTCTTCGTCACCCACGACGTCGAGGAAGCCGTCTATCTCGCCAGCCGGATCGTGATCCTCGCCCCGCACCCTGGCCGCATCGACGGCATCCATGTGCCCGACCTGCCGCCACCCGGCGACCGCCATCCCGATCTCAAGCTCGCCCCGGCGCTGTTGCACTGGAAAAAGATCGTGCTGGACCGCATCCGCGCCACCTCGGGCGTCCGGCACGACCTCGACAAGCTCGAGCGCCTGGCCGAGCTCTCGCGTCGCCGCCACGCACCCTGAACCCGCCCCATCGCCGCACCGTAAACAGGAGACCGCTGCATGCCGCTCAAACCCCTGACCGTCCAGAGCCCATTGCGCCACGGGCTGAACCACCACCCCAGCTTCGACAAGACCCAGTTGCAGGGCTGGAAATCCATGCACAAGGAAAAAGACCTGCCGTATGCGGCCTGGAAGGCGCACGTCCAGCACGGTCTCGACAACGGCTTGACCGCCGCCGACAGCGTGCAGGACCGCGAGATCTCCACCTTCGTGCGCGGCGAGCTGCCGCATTTCGCCGGCATCAACACCTTCATGAAGGCGCCGTTCTGCGAGAACATCCGCGAGGTCGGCCGGTACGACGCCGCCATCCTCGGCGTACCCTTCGACGGCGGCACCACCTACCGCCCCGGCACCCGCTTCGGGCCCCAGGGCATCCGCAAGATCAGCGCCCTGTACACGCCCTACAACTACGAGCTCGGCGTCGATCTGCGCGAACAGATGAATCTGTGCGACGCCGGCGACGTGTTCGTGATTCCCGCCAACATCGAGAAGACCTTCGACCAGATCAGTCGCGGCATCGGCCACATTTTCGCCTCCGGCGCGCTGCCGATCGTGCTCGGCGGCGACCACTCGATCGGCTTTGCCACGGTGCGCGGCATCGCCGAACACACCGACAAGAAGATCGGCATCATCCATTTCGACCGCCACGCCGACATCCAGGAGAAAGATCTCGACGAGCGCATGCACACCACGCCCTGGTTCCACGCCACCAACCTGCCCAATGTCTCGGCGAAGAATCTGGTGCAGATCGGCATCGGCGGCTGGCAGGTGCCGCGCCCGGCGGTGAAGGAGGCACGCAAGCGCGACACCACCATCCTCACCATGAACGACGTCACCGAGCTGGGCCTGGAGAAGACTGCCGAGATCGCACTCGAGACCGCCTGGAAGGGCACCGACGCGGTCTATCTGTCGTTCGACATCGACTCGGTCGACTGCGGCTTCGTGCCTGGCACCGGATGGCCCGAACCCGGTGGCTTCCTGCCACGCGAGATTTTGTATTTGCTGGGCGCGGTCGCGAAGGAAGGCATCTGCGGCATGGAGGTGGTGGAAGTCTCCCCGCCCTACGATCAATCCGAGATCACCGCGCTGCTCGCCACACGCGCCATCGTCGACGTGCTCGGAACGCTCGTCGCCTATGGCAAACTCGGCTCGCACCGGCCCATCATCCGCGGCTGGGGCGCCTGAGGAGTCCACCATGAGCACGCAACTGCCGCTGCTGCTGGCCACGGGTTTCGGCCTGGGCCTGCTGCATGCGCTGGATCCCGACCATGTCCTGGCGGTGGCCAATCTGGACCGGGCGCGCACCGGCACGGGGCGCAAGGCGGCGCTCGGCTTCTGCGCGCGCTGGGCGCTCGGCCACGGCGCGGCGCTGCTCGGCATCGGGGCCTTGGTCCTGCTGGGCGGCATGGCGATTCCCGCGCAGCTGTCCGGCTGGGCGGAGTACGCCGTCGGCTGGGTGCTGATCGTCCTCGGCACCGGCGCCCTGTGGTCGGCGCTGGCGGGCGAGGCGCCGGTCCGCTGGCATCGGCACGACGGCCCGGCGCATCTGCATGTCGCCGGCCTTCCGGCCCACCATGGCGGTCGCGCGGTCGCGGTCGGCCTGCTGCACGGCACCGCGGGTTCGGCGTCCTTGCTGGCCCTGGTGCCGCTGGCCGGCGCGACGACGCCCTGGTCGGGGCTCGGCTATCTGCTGACGTTCGGCGCGGGCGTGCTGGTGGCGATGCTGATCTTCGGCGGCCTGCTGGGGAGCGGCCTGGGCACGCTCCAGACCCGCCGGCCACAATTCGCGCTCGCCCTGCGCGTCGCGCTGGCGCTGGCGGCCATGACCCTGGGCGTCGTCTGGCTGCAGGGCGGCGCATGACCCAGCCGCTGCCGGCCGAGCGGGCAGATGCCGAACCCGCAGCCGCAGGCGAGACTGACGGCTGGCTGGGCGAGCTGTCGCTCGGCTTCGAGCGGCGCGGCGCGGCGACCGTGCTGGCCCACCGGCGGCACCGCGGCCCCTTGACCGTGCAGCGGCCGTTCTATCCCGAAGGCCCGGCGGTCTGTCAGGTCACCCTGCTGCATCCGCCTGGCGGCGTGGTGGGCGGCGACTGCCTGCACCTCACCGCCACCCTCGCCCCCGGCACGCAAGCGCTCATCACCACCCCCGCCGCCGCCAAGGTCTATCGCAGCGCCGGGCCCACCGCCGAACAGCGGCAGGATTTGCAGATCGCCGCGGGCGCCGCGCTGGAATGGCTGCCGCAGGAAACGATTCTCTACTCGGGCGCGCGCTTGCGCTCCTGCACGCGCGTCGCGCTCGCGCCCGGCGCCGGCTTTCTGGGCTGGGAAATCGCCTGCCTCGGCCGTCCGCACTGCGCCGAGCGCTTCGAGACCGGCGCGGGCTTGATCGCACTGGAGTTGTGGGAGGCGGACGCACCGCTGTTCATCGAGCGCGGACGCTATGCCGGCGGGGAGAACCTTCTGGCCGCGCCGTGGGGACTGGCGGGTCAGCCCGTCGTCGGCACCTGGCTGGCGCTCGATGCCCCGGCCGAACTCACCGACCGCCTGCGCGCGGCGCTGGCGCAGGCGGCGGACCCGGCGCATTGGGGCGTGAGCCGCCTGCCGCGCGTGCTCGTGCTGCGTTACCGCGGTCCGAGCGCCGCCGAGGCCCGCGCCCTGTTCGTCCACGCCTGGACCCTCGCGCGGCCGGCAGTGCTGGGGCGCGCAGCGCATCCCCCACGCATCTGGGCGACCTGAGCCGCGGACTTGCCAGCCGGCATGGCTTCGGTGAGCATCGCGGGGTCCGCTTCATGACCCGACCGACCGGAGACACCATGGAACTCACCCCCCGCGAAAAGGACAAGCTGCTGCTCTTCACCGCCGCGCTCGTGGCCGAGCGCCGGCTCGCCCGTGGCGTCAAGCTGAACTACCCTGAGGCGGTGGCCTACATCAGCGCGGCGATTCTGGAAGGCGCGCGCGACGGGCGCACGGTGGCCGAGCTGATGGACGCGGGACGCCGCTTGCTGACGCGCGATCAGGTGATGGAAGGCATCCCCGAGATGCTGCCCGAGGTGCAGGTGGAGGCGACCTTCCCGGACGGCACCAAGCTGGTGACCGTCCACGATCCGATCGTGTAGCGATACGAGATGACCGACGGCGTCCACAGGGCTCGCGCGTCGCCGCAGCATGGCCTCGCCAGACGCCGCAGGTTCACGGGCCGTAGCGTCCGCGCTCCGGGCTGCATCGGCGCAACAGTGGCGAGCGCAGCGACGGGATCGGCCACCACCGTAACACCCGACGCCGACGGCGTGGCGATGCGTCAGCCACGGCAAAACGGTTTGTCTCTCATCGACCGGGGACCGCGCCGAGCACCCTCGACGGGGAAGCGGCCTTCCCGACCGCGGGGAGGCGGCCGGCGCGCACACGGCATCGGGCGCTTTGCGCTCGACGCGCCCGCAGCGCCCCGTGTCGCCAGCATCCAACGAACGATCGCCGCGCGAGCATCGACCGGTCGGGGATAGGCGGTATGGCGCGACGTGCGCTTGGCGGGCCTGGTCGCTCCCGGCGACCACAGCCACGATTTCGTCGAAACGGCGAGTCCGAGTGCGGGCTACGGCGCGCGGCCGTTCCGCGACGAGGCCGCAGCCTTCGCCTGGTTCGAAGAGGATCTGCGCTGAGGCGACCCGGACCCGCGTCGCCGGCACTTTGGACGGCGCGGATCCCGGATCGTGGACTTTGGTGCGCCGTCAGTCGTCGCTGCGCCCCGAACGCTTGCGCTCGTGCTCCTTGGTGCGGTTGATGCGGCGCTTGCCAGGGCGCGCGCGCACGTCCGTCTTTGACCGCACGAGACGGGCCAACCAATCCACAGAAGGCATCTTCGCGTTCCTGTTAATCGCCCCCTTGGCGCGGAGCGCCTTCTTGGTTGCCGCATGGATGTCCGACCACACAACCAAATATTCATTGTCTGCCTTTTTGACAAGCTTGCGTCGCTCAGCGTTCGCCGTCTGAAGCAAACGAGAAGGTAGCTTCGTGGGACGCCCGCGGGTCTCTGTCACATTGCGCTGGTAAGCGTCGCCATTGAGGAAACGGTAGACGCCGTCCTTGCTCGGCCCGTCCTCGCCGTTGCGGCTTCGGACAGCCGTTAATTTTGCCAAGAT